>DASYIU010000026.1:0-4610 GCA_035997285.1 Methyloceanibacter sp.
AGTCTGGTGCTCTATCCAGCTGAGCTACGGGCGCCTCTTGCCGACAGTAAAAAAGGCTAGACCCTACCACAGCGATCCGCCTGGCGAGGCGCCCCCAGCATGGGCAGGTCAGGCCCTACCTAAGACGTTGGCGGCGCAAAGGCAAGGCTGGAACATCACGGAATCTTAGCCGTTTTCGGTTAGTTGCAGTCTCCCAACTGTCTCCATAGGAAGGACACCTCATGCATGCAAACGCTGTTTTGAGCCGCGCCGCAGCGATCGTCGCCGCTCTGGTCATCTCTGTCGGCCTGTCGGGCGCTGCTCAGGCCGCGACCGACTTCGTCGGCAGCTACCGGACCACCGACACCATGGGCAAGCCGATGCAGATCACGCTGAATGCAAACGGCCGGGCTTGGGGCCACCGTTCCGCCGAATACATGAAGGGGAGCTGGGTGGCCGGCAAAAGATACGCGGTGATCCAGTGGACCACCGGCTGGAGCACCAAGATCGTCAAGCGTGGAGACCACTTCAAGAAGCTCGCCTATGCCCAGGGTCATGAGCCGAAGGGCAAGCCGATCAGCAAGGCGCTGGCTGTAAAGGTCCAGTAGACCACAAAGCTCTAAGCGCGGCGCCTCTCCCTGACGTCGCGGCGGAGAGGCGCCGCAGATTCTCTTTCACCGTCGAGGTGATGATCCCGACCGTTGACTGAGGATACCCTTAGGCGCTTAAGCGCCGCGCGTGATCGAGCTCCACTACCACGTCGGGAATGGTGACGCGGAAAATGGCGCCGTTCTCTGTGTCGAGGAGCATGACGTTGCCGCCATGGGCCTGCACGAGCTCGGCGGCGATGGCGAGGCCAAGCCCGGTGCCGCCTTCCCGCGCCACGCTCTGAAAGGCCTTGAAGAGGTGGGCGCGGGCCCGCTCCGGCACGCCGGGCCCCGTGTCGGCGACCTCAATGACGGTGACCGAGCCCTCGCGGCGCGCGGCGACCACGATCTCGCCTGTAGCCTCGTCTTGGCTCTCGAGCGCCTGTACGGCGTTGCGGCAAAGATTGCTCAAGACGCGGAAGAGCTGATCGCGGTCGGCGTCAACCTCGAGCGCCTCCTCGATGTGGACGCTCCAGCCGATGAGCTTTGGCCGCGGCAGGCCTAGACTGTCGCCCACCTCGGTGACGAGCGGAGCAAGCTCGAAGCGCTGTCGCCGCGGCGGTATCTCTTGCGCCTGGCCGAAATCGAGCGTGCGGGCGCACAGCCTGATGGCGCGGTCGAGCGAGGCGATCAGCTTGGGCACGAGGCGCTGCACGGTCGGGTCCTTCACCGTGATCAGGCGATCGGAGAGGAGCTGCGCGCTCGACAGCATGTTGCGCAAGTCATGGCTGATCTTGCTCACGGCAAGCCCCAGTGCGGCGAGCCTGGTCTTTTGCGAGAGCGTCTCGGCGAGCTCCCTCTGCATGGAGGACAGCTCGCGCTCGGCAGTGCCGATCTCGTCGCGGCGGGAGGACGGATTGATGATCCTGCTCGGGTCCTCGGGGCGCTCGCTGAAGCGCACGATGTTCCAGGTGAGCTTGGTCATGGGCTTGACCAGGAGCGCATCGAGCGAGAGATAGACCAGCGCCGCGGTGATGATCGAGATCAGGATAGACAAGCCCAGAATGTCGAGGCCATAGCGGATCATGGCGGCTTTGAGCGGCGCTTCGCCCATCACCACCTCGATGAACTCGCCTTCGTCGAAGCCGGGCTCGCCGACCACGCGGATGATGCGGTCGTCGGGTGCGACATACACCATCAGCGCATCGGCGATGAGGGTAAGCCAAGAGGCGTGGCGCAGGTCGTAGGACCCATCGATATCGGCGGGCATGTCCATCTCGATGATGAGCTGGCGGGAGTCGGCCCGCTTCACCGCGATCGCCTTCACCTTGGCCCGCTCCAAGAGCTCGTTGCGCAATGTGGCGGGCAGCTGGCCGCCGGGCGCGGCTTCGGCGGCGAGCGAGGCGATCTGCGCCGCGGCCATCCGCTCCATCAGCCATTGGCGGCGGAAATTGGAGACCGAGGGCACGAACACGAGCACCTCGGCGAGCATGACGAAGAGAATGGTGAGCAGGAGGAGCTTGGCCGACAGCCCCGGCACGTAGCGGGGCGCCCGCTTTGTCCCCCCCTCCGTGCTGGAAACCTCTTCCGTCACGAGCAACACTCGCACATTTCGCTTAACAAAATGGCGGCTCGCCACTTCCGGCAACCGTCCTAGAGCATGATCTTATCCGAAAAGTGGGCAACTTTCCGGGCAGGGCGCTAGCCCAGGCGGCGCAACAGGCCAATGATGCTCCGGAACCAGCCCTTGGTCAAAGTGGGCGCATAATAGGTGTAGGCCACGCGCTTGGAGAGTTCCGACAGGGTCGGATAGGGCAGCACGAACGAGGTGATGTCGCCGATCTTGATGTCCTTCGCTATGGCGATGACCCAGAGCTGGAGCAACTCGCCGGCCGAGGCGCCGACGATGGTGCAGCCGAGAATGGTGCCGTCGCGCCGCGTGATAACCTTGATGAATCCTTCCGTCTCGCGCTCGCACTGGGCGCGGTCGTTGTCGGCGTAAGGCCAGCGGTAGATACGGATGCGGCGATAGCGCTTGCGTGCCTCGCTTTCGGTGAGCCCGATCTGGGCCAGCTCGGGGTCGGTATAGACCACCCGTGGGATGGTGGCGGCGCTCGCGTCGGGCTTCAGCCGGAACAGCGCGTTCCTGATCACGATTCCGGCGTGATAGTTGGCGAGATGGGTGAATTGCGGCCCGCCGACCACGTCGCCGATGGCATAGATGCGGCGGTTGGTGGTCTTGAGCTGGTCGTTCACCTTGATGCCGTCGGCCGTGTATTCGACGCCCGCGCGATCGAGGCTCAACGACTTGAGGTTCGGCTTGCGGCCGGTGGCGACGAGCAGATGCGTGCCCTTCAGGATGGTGGGCTCGCCGTTCTCGTTGAAATACACGGCAACGCCTTGCACCGAGCGCTCCACCCTTTCCACCCGCGTGTTGGGATGCAACACGACTTGCGTGTCCTGGAGCTTCTTCACCAGCACCGCCACGGCGTCGGGATCCTCGTGGGAGAGGAAGTTCCCGGTCTCGAACACCGTGATGTGGGAGCCGAGCATGCGGTGCGCCTGGCCAAGCTCGAGCCCCACCGGGCCGCCGCCCAAGACGATGAGATGCTGGATCCTCTCGCTCACGTCGAAGATCGTCTCATTGGTGAAATAGGGAATCTCGTCGAGCCCGGGGATGGGCGGAATCGCGGGCATCGACCCGGTGGCAATGACGAATCTCCGGGCGCGGACGAGCACGCGACCGGCTTCCACCGTGAATTTGTCGAGAAAGCTCGCGTTCGCCTGAATCACGCGCACCCCGAGCCCGGTCATGCGCTCGATGGAATCGTTCGGCGCGATCGCCGCGATGACGCCATGCACGTGGTCGTGCACGCCGCGATGGTCGATCTGGGCCTCGATGACGTCGACGCCGAAGGCCGCGGCGGTGCGCACGGCTTCGGCGCGCTTGCCTGCCGCAAGCAGCGCCTTGGACGGGACGCAGCCATAATTGAGACAGTCGCCGCCCATGCGGCCCTTTTCGATGAGCACCACGGGCACGCCGACCTGGGCCGCTGCCGCCGCGACCGACAAACCCCCTGAGCCCGCGCCGATGACGCAGAGGTCGGGCTTCAGTACCTCTTCCATATTCGCCTATTCCCCCTTAGCCACACGTTTCAGGCTGGCCGCCGCCTGAACCACTTGACCACCACCGGAACGAGCGCCACGAGCCCCAGCGCGACAAGCCCCGCAATAAGCTCCGGTGTCAGCAGCGCTCCCGGATCGAGCGCGTATGGGCAAGACTCTTGGCCTCCCGGTCCCATCTTGGCAAGGCAGGATTGGTGCACGGCTTGCTGCGCCGCGATAAGGCTGTCGAGGCCATTGCCGGCCAGCGAATAGGCAAAAGTTCCTGGGATAATGCCGAGGATGGTGGTGACGACATAGGTAGCGAAATTCACACCCAGCAGTCCAGGGGCTAGGTTGACGAGCCAAAACGGAAAAATCGGGACGAGCCGCAAAAAGAGCAGATAGCTGAAGGCATCTTCCTGAAATCCCTGACGGAAGCGGGAAAGCCAGGGGCCTGCCCGCGCCGCCAGGACATCGCCGAGCGAACTCCTGGCGATGAGAAACACGGCGCAGGCGCCGATCGTGGCACCGACAATGGACGCAACTCCGCCCAACAACCAGCCGAACAGGAAACCGCCGGCGATAGTCAGCACCGCACCCCCCGGCAGCGACAGCGCCACGGTCACGGCGTAAAGGACGATAAAGGCGGCAAGGCTCAAGGCCATGTTGGCGTCCATGAGGCCGCGCAACGTCCCCCGGTTCTCCGCGAGCTCCTGAAGGGTGAGGTAACGGTGCCAGCCCATGGCGAGGACGAGGCCGCCGGTGGCAAAAAGCAGGAGGAGCGGCCAAAGCCGCTTCAGCCACAGGACGGCAGCGTGCGCCCCTTCCGACGCAGTCATCATGCTTAAGGGCACTCCTTGACCGGTCTCTAGAACCACTAAGTTGGCAACAACCGAGGCTGTAGGGAACGGCCCTTCGCGCCTTTGTGATGCTCCGTCA
>DASYIU010000027.1:0-6465 GCA_035997285.1 Methyloceanibacter sp.
CCGCACGAAATCGCTCTCCGAGACGGTGTCCAGGGTGACGAGCTGCCGGGGCTGGGCCGGCGCGAGCTTGAGATATTTCTCCGCCAGGCGCTGAATGCGCTCCGGCCGGTTGAGCAGGCTCCATTCGGCGCGCAGCACGGCGAGCCCGTCCCGCTCCTCGTCGATTTGCTTGCCGAGAGTGGCGATCTCCTCGTCAAGGGCGCGGGCTTCGTACTTCACCTGATAGATGACGTAGGCGAGCGCGACGAGGCCGAGAACGAGGCAGATATTAACGAAACGCAGCATTGGGAACTCGCGAACTGATAACTGACCCTCACATGCAAAAGCCGAGCCGCGACACGCCGAGTGCGACAAGATCAAGTGGAAAGGCAGGTGCCTCGGTACGCTCGGCCACCCTGAGACGGGCTGAGCGGGCACGGGGATTCCGCGCAATCTCCTCCTGATTCGGTTCTAACGGATGCCGGTTAAGAAGCCGGAAGCTCGGGGCGAATGAAGCGGCTGAAACCTCGGGCAAATGCCGCGAGGTGCGGGGACCGGGGCCGCTGCGCGTGGCGAAGAAGCGCTTGGCAATCCGATCTTCCAGCGAATGGAAGGTGACGACGACGAGCCGTCCACCGGCCTTGAGCAGCCTCTCGGCGGCCGAGAGGCCTTTGGCGAGCTCGTCGAGCTCCTCATTGAGATAAAGGCGAAGCCCCTGGAAGGTCCTGGTGGCAGGATGCTTGGTCTCGTCCCACTTGCGGCCGAGCACGCGTGCCACAATCTCGGCAAGCTCGCCGGTGGTCGTTATGGGCTCCTCGGCGCGGCGCGCCACGATGGCTCTGGCGATCGCGCGGCACCGCCGCTCCTCGCCGAGCTTGCCGATGATCTCGGCAAGGTCCCCTTCCGGCAACGTGTTGACGATGTCGGCGGCGCTTGGTCCATCTTGCCCCATGCGCATGTCGAGGGGGCCATCCTGCATGAAGGAGAAGCCGCGCGCCGCTTGGTCGAGCTGCATGGAGGAGACGCCGAGATCGAGCGCGACCCCATCGACGGCGTCGTGCCCCTGTCTCTCGGCGATCTCGTCCATCGCTCCGAAACGGCCGGTGATGAGCTCGAGCCGCCCGGGGAAGCGTCTGGCAAGCGCCACTCCCGCCGCGATCGCTTCAGTATCGCGATCGATGGCGATGACCTTGCAGTCTGCCGATTGGAGAATGGCCTCGGTGTAGCCGCCGGCCCCGAAGGTTCCGTCGACGATGATCTCGCCGGACTTAGGCGCGAGCGCCTGAAGCACCTCGGAGAGCATCACGGGAATGTGGCGGGCCGGTCCGCCAACGGCAGACGAATTTCTGCCGCGACCCGCCATCATTCCCGTGCTCCCTCTGGCCCGCCGCTTCCGCGACGCCCCGCGCCGAGTAGTTTGCGGAGATCGCGCACCTTCTGGCGCGCCTCCGACAGATGGGTTTTGAAGCGCTCAGGCTCCCACATCTGGAATTTCTCGCCGAGGCCGACGAAGGCAATATGGGTGGTGATGCCGGCATGCTCACGCAGGCGCTCCGGCAGGATGGTGCGCCCGTCTTGATCGATGGAAAGGATTTCGCTGGTGCCGAACAGAGCGGTGGCGAGATGGTCGCGCTCGTCGGAATAAGGCGCCAAGTCCTCGACCAGAGCGTTGATCTTGTCGACGAGGCGCTTGCCGCCAGCGTCGAGCGCGGGTGCATCGAGCGAGGGATAGCAGTAGATGCCGTCGAGGCCGTCTTTGGCGAGGACTGTGCGGAAAGAAGCCGGAACCGAGACGCGGCCTTTCGTGTCGATCTTATTGGTGAACGTCGACACAAACTGGTCCATCTCCCCCTCATGCGCGCCCAGACCGACGAATGACTAACGAGCCTTGGGTGCGAGACTCCCGTCGGAAGATTGGTGGGAGAGGCGGCGCAGTTCCCCCCGTGGCCTCTAAAGGAGTGCGGCCTGCCTCCCCCACTTACTCACCGAACGGGCAGTTATGGGATAGCATGGGAATTTATGGGCGTCAATGGAAAGCACTGGGAGCGCAGCGTGAATCACGGGAATTGGGCATCGATAACGTCCGATATCCATTTACGTTTGGTTAACCAGCCCAATTGCCGCTCGGCCGCGAAGCGGGGTACAAGGGCAAACAAGCTGGGTTGAAGGGCTCTCGCTACTAATTCGCGGGAGCTCGTGAGCCTTGACCGGGACGGTCGGGCGGAGCGCCCCGCTTTGATCGGGAAAGGCCAACGGGTCTAACGGGGAATGGCAAGAAGAGAGCTGAAGGCGACGATCGGCCTTGCTGCCATCGCCCTTGCGCTCGGCTCCTGTGGGCTCAGCGCGGGCGACGCGATCGACGGGCCTTACGCCAGGCTCGGGCCGCCCGAGGCGCCGGTCAGGCTCTATGTCGAGGAACGGGGCAAAGGCTCGCCCGTGCTCCTCATCCATGGCTTCGGTGCAAGCACCTATACCTGGCGGTACGTGGCGCCGGAGCTTGCCAAGACCCACCGGGTCATTGCCGTCGACCTCAAAGGCTTCGGCCAGTCCGACAAGCCGTTCGACAGCCGCTACTCGGTGTTCGACCAGGCTGAGCTCCTCGCTCAGCTGATCGAGGACAAAGACCTCCGCAACCTGACGCTGGTCGGCCACTCTTTCGGCGGCGGGATCGCGCTGCTGCTTGCGCTCGAAGCCAACGAGCGACTCGAAGGGCGCATCACCAAGCTCGTGCTGCTCGACTCGATCGCCTATCCGCAGAACATCCCGGTGTTCTTCCGGCTACTCGACGTGCCGCTCGTCTCCCATCTTGGCGTGCGCATGGTGCCGCCCTCGGTGCAGACACGGGTGGCGCTCAAGATCGCCTATTTCGACGACAGCAAGATCGATGAGGACGAGGTCGACGCCTATGCCGCGCCGCTCAAGACGGCGGCCGGCAAGCATGCCATCATTTATAGCGCGCGGCAGATCGTTCCCGACGGCCTCGCCGAGATTTCCGAGCGCTACAAGACGATCGAGCTGCCGACGCTTATCCTGTGGTGCGACCACGACCGCATCGTGCCGCTCGAGGTGGGCCTAAAGCTCAGGCGCACGTTGCCCAACTCCACTTTGCGGCTCGTCGAGGATTGCGGGCACATGCCCCAGGAGGAGCAGCCCGCATCGACGCTCAAGCTGCTGCAAGGCTTCCTCGGCGGCTGAGAGGCCGCCCCTCGCCAAACTCCATGCCGCGCGGATGGTGGTCGATAAGTCCACCTTATCGCCACGATAGGAAAATACGACTTGCCATTATCGTGCGTCGCACGCCAAGCTCCGCCCCCGCGCCCACATTCTGCTGGGCTGACGCGAGGAGCGAGAGCACGTTATGTCGAAGAAACCTACCCTGACCACGACCGCCGGCGCCCCCGTCGCCGATAACCAGAATTCAATCACGGCAGGTCCGCGCGGCCCCGTGCTGCTGCAGGACTATCAGCTGATCGAGAAGCTTGCGCATCAGAACCGCGAGCGCATCCCCGAGCGGACGGTGCATGCCAAAGGCTGGGGCGCCCACGGCACGCTCACCATCACCGGCGACATCTCGAAATACACCAAGGCGAAGGCGCTGCAGAAGGGCGCCAAGACGGACATGATCGCGCGCTTCTCCACCGTCGCCGGCGAGCTCGGCGCGGCCGATGCCGAGCGCGACGTGCGCGGCTTTGCGCTCAAGTTCTACACCGAGGAGGGCAACTGGGACCTAGTCGGCAACAACACCCCGGTATTCTTCGTGCGCGACCCCTACAAATTCCCCGACTTCATCCACACCCAGAAGCGGCACCCCAAGACGAATATGCGCTCGCCCGCCGCCATGTGGGACTTCTGGTCGCTCTCGCCGGAGAGCCTGCACCAGGTCACCATCCTCATGTCTGATCGCGGCCTTCCCGTCTCGGTCAGGAACATGAACGGCTATGGCAGCCACACCTATTCCCTCATCAACCAGGCAGGCGAGCGCCATTGGCTGAAGTTCCACTTCAAGACCCAGCAGGGCCACAAGCACTGGACCAACAAGGAAGCGGTCGAGATTGTCGGCCGCACCCGGGAGTCCACGCAACAGGACCTGTTCAACGCCATCGAGGGGGGCGACTTCCCACGCTGGAAGATGCAAGTGCAGATCATGCCCGAGGCTGACGTCGGCAAGCACTGGTACAATCCGTTCGACCTCACCAAGGTGTGGCCGCACGCCGACTATCCGCCGATCGACATCGGTTATTTCGAACTCAACCGCAATCCTGAGAACTATTTCCAGGAGATCGAGCTGGCGGCGTTCTCGCCGTCAAACGTGGTGCCGGGCATCTCCTGGTCTCCAGACAAGATGCTGCAAGCGCGCATCTTCTCCTATGCCGACGCGCATCGCTACCGGCTGGGCACCCATTACGAGGCGCTGCCGGTGAACGCATCGAAATGCCCGGTCCACCACTACCATAAAGACGGGCCGATGCGGTTCTTCGAGCAGAAGACCGGAAACTCGGACGCCTTCTACGAGCCGAACTCGTTCGGCGGCGCCGCGCAAGACGAGCGCTTCGCCGAGCCGCCGTTAAAGCTCTCGGGCGACGCCGAGCGCTACAATCACCGTGACGGCAACGACGACTACAAGCAGGTGACGGCGCTGTTCAATCTGTTTGACGCGAGTCAGAAGGCGCGGCTCTTCCTCAACTGCGCTGAAGCGATGTGGGGCGTGCCGGACACGATCGTCGACCGGCAGCTCGACCACTTCAAGAAGGTGCATCCGGATTATGAAGCGGGTGTGCGCCGCGAGCTCGCCCACATGACCCGCGCCAAGGCCGCCGAGATCGCCCAGCAGCAGAAGATGCCGCAGGGCGTCGAGGCCGCCGAGTAGCGCTTCGCGCCTCGTGAGAAAATTGGAGGCCGGCGTGTGGGGGACACCCACGCGCCGGCCATAACATGTCACCAAGCCTGTAAGCCGGGTTCTGTGCCTCACCCGCCAGATGGCGGCGAGGCGATGGCCATTCATCTCGGGCGCCCGTTACCGGACACCTCGTGCAACCAACCCGGGCGGCTGATCTGAAAGCAGACTGAAGCGGTTTCCCGCTCCGCGCCGCCCCTATTCGGTCTTGCTCCCGGTGGGGTTTGCCGTGCCGCCTTTGTTACCAAAGACGCGGTGCGCTCTTACCGCACCCTTTCACCCTTACCCCTCGGTCCGTCTCCGGTCCTAGAGAGGCGGTTTGCTTTCTGTGGCACTGTCCCTGGGGTCGCCCCCGCCGGAGGTTATCCGGCACCGTGCTTCCATGGAGCCCGGACTTTCCTCTCCGACTTGCATTAACGCGGCTACTGGCGGAGCGGCCATCCGGCCTGCTGACGACGGTAATAAGGGGTTTTACTGGTGTCGCGTCAAGGCATTGACTACCGTTGGGAAATGCTGGTAGCGATGAAGCGCCTTACAATCCGCCTCAATCCTGACCTCCCTTAAGATCACTAAGGAGAAGGCGGCTGCCGAGGATCGGACACTTGACTCGCTAGTTGAGGAGGCCCTGCGCCTCGTCCTGAGTGATAGCCAAAGCCCAAGACAATGAAGCCCAACTCCGCCCCGTAGGCCGATGGCTAAAGGCCGGGACTGCTGTCAGCCCGTAACGGCATTTTGATAGCCTGATTGCCGCTTGTTCCCATATTCTTGCCCGGACCGCCGCTTGTTCCCATATCTTAGGGTGGATCGCCGCCCGTCTCTTAGGGTGGATCGCCGCCCGTCCCTTCCCTAAAGCTTTGGGGCGTCCCGATCCCCGGGCGCGGCGGATCTTGTGACATATGTGCCGCCAATGCCCAACCAGGACCTGATCGCGCGCTGGCTTGCTTCCTTCCCCGAGCTCACCGAGCTCGAGGACGAGTCCCGCGCTGAGCTGCTCGGAGCCACGCAATTCAACCGCTTGCGCGGGGGCGATATTGCGTACCGCCAGGGCCAGCATTGCCAAGCCTACGTCATGTGCATCGAGGGGCAGACGCGCGTGTACAAGACCTCGGAATCCGGGCGCGAGATCCTGCTTTATCAGGTCGGCCCCGGAGAGACTTGCGTGCTCACCACCTCCTGCCTGATGGCCGGCAGCCCCTTCCCCGCCGAGAGCAATGCCCAGACCGACGTGCTCCTTGCCGCGCTGCCCGCAAGCGTGTTCCACCGGCTGATGGGCGTTTCTCCGCGCTTCCGCAAATTCGTGCTCGACAATTACGGGGATCTCCTGTCGAGCCTCATCACGCTGGTCGACGAGGTGGCCTTTGCGAGCCTCGATCTCAGACTCGCCCGGCGGCTCTTGGCCGAGGCCAACGCGCAAGGCGTGGTGGTTAAGACCCACCAGCAACTCGCGCTCGACCTCGGCAGCGTGCGCGAGGTGATCAGCCGCTATCTCGCCGAATGGGAGCGTATGGGCTGGGTGCACGCCACGCGCGGCTCGATCGAGGTCAGGAACCGCTCGGCGCTTGCCAGCTATGGCGGGGGAGACGCCATGTGAC
>DASYIU010000028.1:0-5468 GCA_035997285.1 Methyloceanibacter sp.
CGCGGCGGAGGCCCTCTGTGGTCACTTCGGTAATGTTCATCTAAGCCCTAGTCCGTTCTATTGTTGGTGCGGGCGGAGGGACTCGAACCCCCATGGCCGAAGCCACCAGAACCTAAATCTGGCGTGTCTACCAGTTTCACCACGCCCGCTTTAAGGGTCGCGCCCCACCCTCCGACGAGGGCGGTCTATAACATTCGGATTCCTTGGCTGCTAGCCCATCCCTCTACTGCGTCGATCGCCTTGCGTCTATGATGGGGCCCCGTCTTTACCCCTGCCCTGCCAAGGATGGTCTGCTGCAACGGAGAGCCCCGCGTGAAGCACGCTTCGGCACTGACGGAGATGGACAGAAAGGCGGGCCGCCGATGAAGAGACTTGGATTGGTCTTGGTGTTGATTGTGGCGGCAGGAGCGGTCTGGGCCGCCTGGACCTATTACAGCACCGAAGGCACTGTGCGCGATATCGCCTCGCGCCTCCCCTCTGAAGAAAGCCTCGACACCATGCCGCTCGAGCAGTCGACCGAGCAGATCAAGCTCACCATGATTACCTGCGACCGCGTCGCGAGCCTCGAGGCCAATCCGCTTGCCCGGCTGTTGCGGGGCGACGAGATCAAGGCCGTTGCCGAGCGTTGCGAGTTGATCAAGGCGCGCCAGGACTCCCTCGGAGGGCCCTGAGTACCCATCCTCGTCCGCCGATCCCATTGGAACCCCATGCCATCGGCGCGCCCTTCCACGAAATTTCCCTGGCTTGCGGCGGCCGATCCCGCTCATTAGTTTGCCGCTTCGAACACTCAAACGATGCAAAGGCCCCACGTGCCCACCCGCAACGGCATTATCGAGGCGATCGGCAACACCCCGCTGATCAAGCTCAAGCGCGCGTCGGAGGAGACCGGCTGCACCATTCTCGGCAAAGCCGAGTTCATGAATCCTGGCCAGTCGGTCAAGGATCGCGCCGCCCTGTTCATCATTCGCGACGCGCTCAACTCCGGCCGTCTGCAGCCGGGCGGCACCGTGGTCGAGGGCACCGCCGGCAATACCGGCATCGGGCTGGCGCTGGTCGGCAGTGCACTCGGGCTGAAGACCGTCATCGTCATCCCCGAGACCCAGTCGGATGAAAAGAAGGACATGCTGCGGCTTGCCGGCGCCAAGCTCATCGAGGTCCCTGCCGTCCCCTACAAGGACTCGAACAACTATGTGAAATATTCGGGCCGGCTCGCAGAGGAGCTCGCGGCGAGCGAGCCGAACGGCGCCGTCTGGGCCAACCAGTTCGACAATGTCGCCAACCGTCAGGGGCATATCGAGACGACGGCGCAAGAGATCTGGTCCGATCTGGGCGGCAAGCTGGACGGCTTCATCTGCGCGGTCGGGACTGGCGGCACTCTGGCCGGCGTCTCCATGGGGCTCAAGGAGCATAATCGCGACGTGGTAATCGGGATCGCCGATCCATATGGCGCCGCGCTTTACAATTTCTACAAGCACGGCGTGCTCAAGTCGGAGGGAAGCTCCATCACCGAAGGGATCGGCCAGGGCCGCATCACCGCCAATCTCGAAGGGGCCAAGATCGACGAGGCCTACCAGATCCCCGACGCTGAGGCGCTTCCCATCATCTTCAGCCTCTTGAGCGAGGAAGGGCTTTGTCTCGGGGGATCAAGCGGCATCAATGTGGCCGGCGCCATGCGCCTTGCCCGCGACATGGGGCCCGGCCATACCATTGTCACCGTGCTTTGCGATTACGGCACGCGCTACCAAAGCAGGCTGTTCAACCCCAAGTTCCTGCGCGAGAAGGGGCTGCCGGTCCCGCCATGGCTCGATCAGGGACAAGCGGCCGCCCCTTGCGTATTCGTTTAAGCCAGGATTGGAGATTTTCGATTTGCTGCAGACGAAGACATGGCTGACTGAGACCGAGGAGCTAGCCCGCGAGCTCGATGCCCCCGACCTCGTCATCATCGATGCCTCTTGGCACATGCCGAGCGAAGGCAAGAGCGCGCGTGAAGAGTATGTCGAGGAGCACATCCCGGGCGCGCTCTTTTTCGACATCGACGAGATTGCCGAGAGCAAGAGCAAGCTCCCGCATATGCTGCCGCCGCCCGAGAAATTCTCCTCGCGCATGCGCGCCATGGGGATCGGCGACGGCTCGCGCATCGTGGTCTACGACCGGGCTGGCCTCTACAGCGCCGCTCGCGTCTGGTGGACCTTCCGCGTCATGGGCGTGGACGACGTGAGCGTGCTGAACGGCGGATTGCCGAAATGGAAGCTTGAGCGTCGGCCGATCGAGAGCGGCGAACCGCGGGGCCGCACCACGCGGCACTTCACGGCACGGCGCAACGCCGACCTTGTGCGCGACCTCTCCGACATGAAGGCCCTGCTCAAGGATAAGTCGGCAGAGATCGTGGACGCGCGCGCGCCGGAGCGGTTTGCCGGAAAGGCGTCTGAGCCGCGCCCCGGGCTTCGCTCGGGGCATATCCCAGGCGCCCATAATCTCCCCTTCGCGCGGCTCATCAACAAGGACGGCACGCTGAAAACGGCGCCCGAGATCGAAAGACTGTTCGAAGAGGCCGGCGTCGATCTCAACAAAGCGGTGGTGACGAGCTGTGGCTCAGGCATTACCGCGAGCGTGCTTGCCCTTGGACTGGCCGAGATCGGCCACCGCAAAACTTCCGTCTATGACGGGTCCTGGTCGGAATGGGGCGCCGATGAAAGCCTTCCTATAGAGACCGGCTAGCGCCCCCGCATTCGCGGCGGCGCTCGGCTGGCTTAAGCTAGAATGAGCAAACGGACCAAGACGCAGAAAGAGGCAACACGGCTCGCGCATGCAGGCCGCGAGCCAGCGCGCCAGCATGGCTTCGTCAACACCCCGATCTATCGCGGCTCGACGGTGCTGTTCCCGACCGTCGCGTGCCTCGAGGCGAACACGCAAGACTTCACCTATGGGCGGATGGGCACGCCGACGGTCAAGGCGCTCGAGGAGGCGATCGCCGAGCTCGAAGGCGGACATCGCACGCTGCTTACGCCATCAGGCCTTTCCGCCATCGCCACGGCGCTGCTTGCCTTCGTGTCGGTCGGCGACGAAATTCTCGTCGCGGACACCGTCTATCGCCCGAACCGGCGCTTCTGCGACAATGTGCTGAAGCGGCTCGGCGTCACTACCATCTATTACGACCCTTTGATTGGGGCAGGCATCAAGAGCCTCATCACCAAGAAGACGCGGGTCGTGTTCGCCGAGTCGCCCGGCTCGCAGACCTTCGAAGTGCAGGACATTCCGGCCATCGTGAAAGCCGCGCACGCTGCCGGCGCCGTGGTCATTCTGGACAATACGTGGGCAACGCCCCTCTACTTCAAGCCGTTCGCCCATGGCGTCGACGTCTCGATCCAGGCCGCCACCAAGTATATCGTCGGCCATGCCGACGCCATGCTCGGCGCCATCACCGCCACGGAGCAGGCCTCACGCGCGGTTGAGAAGGCGCATGAGGACTTGGGGCTGTGCCCTGGGCCGGAGGACGTCTATCTCGGCTTGCGCGGCTTGCGCAGTCTCGGCGTGAGGCTTGAGCGCCATCAGAGGTCGGGGCTGGAGATCGCGCAATGGCTCGCCGGACGGCCTGAGGTCGCCCGCGTGCTTCATCCTGCGCTACCCTCCGGTCCCGGCCACGCATTATGGAAGCGCGATTTCACCGGGGCTTCGGGGCTCTTCTCCATTGTTCTCAAGCCCTGCGCGCAAGGCGCCGTTGCCGCCATCCTCGACGGCCTCAGCCTGTTCGGCATGGGCTATTCCTGGGGCGGGTTCGAGAGCCTGATCCTCCCCTTCGACCCTGCCGCCTACCGCACCGCCACGACATGGCAGGCCGAAGGTCCGGCACTGCGCTTACATATCGGGCTCGAGGACGTAGGGGATCTGAAGGCGGATCTCGAGGCCGGCTTTGCGAGGCTCGGCACGCGAGCCTAAATTTTCACGCGAATTGGGGGACGCGGCGATGGATTTGAAGCTCCGAGGCAAGCGGGCGCTGGTCACCGGGTCGACGGCGGGCATCGGCTTCGCCATCGCGAGAGGGCTGGCGCGGGAACGCGCCGAGGTCGTCGTCAACGGCCGCACCGAGCAGAAGGTTGCCGAGGCCGTCCAGCGCATCGGCTCGGAGGTCGGCTCGCATGCCATCGGCATCGCCGCCGATCTCAGCAGCGCCGAGGGCGTGGCGCGTCTGGTCGAGGGGGCTGGGCGGGTCGATATCCTTATCAACAATGTCGGCATCTTCGAGCCGGTGCCCTTCCTTGAGATCAACGATCAGGACTGGTTCCGCGTCTTCGAGGTCAACGTGATGAGCGGGGTGCGGCTTGCGCGCGAGCTGTTGCCGCCGATGCTGAAGCGGAATTGGGGCCGTGTCATCTTCATCTCGAGCGAGTCCGGCGTGCAGATCCCGCCCGAGATGGTCCATTACGGCGTGACCAAGACGGCGCAGCTTGCGCTGTCGCGCGGCATCGCCGAAAGCGTCGCGGGGACCGGGGTCACGGTGAATGCCGTCTTGCCGGGGCCGACCCGATCGGACGGGACCGTGGACTTTCTGGCCAAGGTCGCCGCCGAGCACGCCACCGACCTTTCGACAGTAGAGGCGGAGTTCCTGCGCACTATGCGTCCCACCTCCCTCATCCGCCGCTTTGCCGAGCCGGACGAGGTGGCAAACCTCGTGGTGTTCCTCTCAGGGGAAGGCGCCTCGGCCATCACCGGTGCCGCGCTTAGGGTCGATGGCGGTGTGGTTCGCGGCGTCGTGTAGGCCTGCGCATCCGGAGTTGGGAAGGCGACGCCGCTACTCTAGCGCGTAAGCGGCAAGGGAGTTGTCGAGCATCATCGGGATCAGCACCATCTTCTTGGCGGGCAGATAGGTCAGATCGGCGCTGCCCTGGTTGAGGTCGATCAAGCGCTCGGCCTTGCCCTTGGCATCGATGCGGAAAAGCGCACCCGCGGCCCAGTCGGTCACCAGATAGGCGCCGGGCCTGAAGAGCTCGATGCCGTCGAGATTGCCGATAGGGGCGCCGTCACCGAGATTCTTCACCGCCAAGTCCTTCAAGGAGACCGTCACAAGTCCCCCGAGCTCGCCCTTCTGCCCTTGGCTCGGGACCTTGCCCAAAGACGCGACGATGAGCGTGTCGCCTTGCACGAGAAGACCGTTCGGCCCGTTCAAGGCGTCATTGGCCAATAACGGCTCGAAGCTCCTGTCCTTGAGGCGCCAAATAGTGTTGGTCGGCGTGTCGGAGGCATAGACGGTGCCTTCGCCGTCGACCGCCACGTCGTTGAGGAAGGTCGCGCCTTCGGCATCGTAGCGTTTGGCGATTTCTCCCGAGGCGATGTTGATCTCCACCAGCTGATCGACATCGGCGACATAGAGCTTCCGGTCATAGACGGCGAGCCCGGTCGGCGCGTTCAGTTTCTTGACCCACTGACGCTCGATCATCTTGCCATCGGGATTGAGCTTGGCGATGAAGCCG
>DASYIU010000029.1:0-12308 GCA_035997285.1 Methyloceanibacter sp.
GCGTCGAAATTTGGCCCCAATACTCGGCGATGGCGGTTTTCCATGTTGCGCAATCCCGCTTCAACGCGCCTCGCCTCACCATCTAGTCTGCCAAGACATGATTCGCGCTTGAATGATCGCGCGCGCCGGTCTCTTTAGCACCATGACGCAAACGCCGAAGTTTCAGTCCTTCGTCATCCTACCCAGAGCGCGGCCGATCGCCAGGCTCGGCCTCGTGCTGGCCCTGGCGCTTGGCCTGGCGAGCCAGGTCGGGGCGCAAGGGGCCTCGACCGACGCCCCCGCAGCCACCGGCCCTGGCAGCGTGGTGCGCGAAACCCATGGCGCCTGGCAGGTCAGCTGCCGCACACCGCCCGGCGCCAAGGAAGAGAAATGCGCGCTGGTGCAAAGCGTCACGGCCGAGGACCGGCCGAATGTCGGGCTGACCGTGGTGTTTTATAAGGCGATCGGCGAGGACAAGAAGCTCTTGCGGGTGGTCGTGCCGCTCGGCGTCCTCCTGCCCACCGGGCTCGGGCTCAAGATCGACAATCAGGACGTCGGCAACGCGCCCTTCCTCAAATGCGGCAAGCGCGGCTGCGTCGCCGAGGTCGTCTTGCAGGACGAGGTCATCAACAAGATGAAGGCCGGCGGCACCGCCATGTTCATCATCTTCGACACGCCGGAGGCCGGGATCGGAATACCGGTGTCGCTACAAGGCTTCGGCGACGCTCTGGCCGGTTTGAAATAGCGGATCGTCGCGGGCAAAAAAAATCGGCGACAGAGAAAGGAGACTCTGTCGCCGATAACATCCGTCTTGGGGGACGGACTAACGTCCCCTCCGTGCAGGGTAGCGGAAGGGGACGGTAACTTGCCTCGCCATATGGTTACCGCACCGAACCCGGTCAAGACCGGGGTTGGGGCCTCAAAGCGCGCAGGTGTCGAACACCTTGTCGATGTCGCCCTGCCAGGGGCCGGAAAAGTCGGCGAGCAGGCGATCGGCGGGAGAGCGCCCGTCCTCGACGGTCTCGATGAGCGGCTTAAGCGCTTTGCGCTCGTCCTCGCCGTTACGATCGAGCCGCGCACGGCGCTCCAATCCAGAAAGTGCCAAATTCACCACGTCGCGCGCGACGGTGCGCAATGTCGCGCCGCGGAAGGGCGTGGCAAGCCCAAGGCGGGGGACGGCGTCGCGCAAGCCCTGCCGCTCGGCCTCGGTCCAGTCGGCGGTCAGCAAAGCGGCGGCATTGAGCGACGTCTTGTCGTAAAGGAGTCCAACCCACAGCGCCGGCAAGGCATTGAGCTGAGCAGAGGGACCGGCATCGGCGCCGCGCATTTCGAGGAAGCGCTTGAGGCGCACATCGGGGAAGAGTGTGGTGAGATGGTCGGCCCAATCGTCAAGCGTCGGCCGCACACCCGGAAGAGCTTCGAGCTTGCCTTCGAGAAAGTCCCTGAACGACGCGCCGGCGACGTCGATATAGCGCTCGTCGCGATAAACGAAATACATCGGCACATCGAGCGCGTAGTCCACGTAGCGCTCAAAGCCCATGCCCTCCTCGAAGGCGAAAGGGATGAGCCCGGTGCGATCGGGGTCGGTGTCGCGCCAAATGTCGGCGCGGTAGGACTGAAAGCCGTTGGGCTTGCCTTCGGTGAAAGGAGAGTTGGCGAAGAGCGCGGTCGCCACCGGTTGCAGCGCAAGGCCCACGCGGAGCTTCTCGACCATGTCGGCCTCGCTGTCGAAATCGAGATTCACCTGCACGGTCGCGGTGCGGAACATCATGTCGAGGCCGCGCTTCCCACGCTTGGGCATATAGCGCTTCATGATGCGGTAGCGCTCTTTCGGCATCACGGGCGTCTCGGCAAGGGTCCATTTCGGCGAGAAGCCGATGCCGAGGAAGCCGATGCCGAGCTCGCGTCCGACCTCGCCCACCTCGACGAGATGCTGACGCAGCTCCTCTTGCGTCTGATGCACGGTCTCGAGCGGCGCGCCTGACAGCTCGAGCTGGCCGCCGGGCTCGAGGCTGATGGCGCCCCCCTTCGGGCAGTCCTTGCGGCGCAGCGCGATGATGTTGCCTTTTTCCGTGACCGGGTCCCAGCCGAAGCGGTCGTGCAACGCCTCAAGCAGCGCGCGGATGCCGCGCTCGCCCGTATAAGGGACCGGGGTGTAAGTGCGCGTATAAAACCCGAACTTCTCGTGCTCGGTGCCGATGCGCCATTGGCTTGCCGGCTTCGATCCCGCCTCGAGATCGGCGACGAGCTCATCGCGCGAGCAGATGATGGGGCGTTCCGGCCCACTCACCCGTGTCGACATGAGAACAGCTCCGTTTCAAGTTGGAAGACGCTTGCTCGAAAAGCGAGGCTTCGGGTCCGAGCGCAGGGAGCGGCCTCTATGGCGCTGACCGCCCGAGCCTGACAAGTGATCCTTACTGCCAATCGCCCAGAGCAGCATTCACAAGGGCGAGAGCGGCGACGGCGGCGGTGTCGGCCCGCATCACCCTTGGACCAAGGGAAATAGGGAGAACGAATGACTTTGCAAGGAGAGCCGCGCGCTCCGCACGCTCGAACCCGCCCTCAGGCCCGATCAAAACGGCAAGCGGGCGAGCATCGCCGTGCGCCTTGAGCGCCGCGATGGGAGAGGCGTGCGGAGCGGCCTCGTCGGCGAAGATGAGGAGGCGCGCGTCGTCCCATTCGTCAACCGCCTTGCCGAGTTTCTCGGGCTCTGCCACGCGCGGCACACGCAATATGCCGCATTGCTCGGCGGCCTCGACGGCATTGGCGAGCAGCCGCTCGGTCTTGACGCGCTCGGCCACGGTGTGGCGCGTGATCACAGGGCGGAGCACGCTTGCTCCCATCTCCGTCGCCTTCTGCGCCATATAGTCGAGGCGGGCGCGCTTAAGCGGGGCAAAGAGATAATGCAGGTCAGGCCCCTCTTCTTGCGGGCGCGTTTGCTGCTGGAGCAAAACTTGCGCTTTTTTCTTGCCGATGGCGCTAAGCTCGGCGCACCACTCGCCGTCCTTGCCGTTGAAGACGAGGAGCTTTTCGCCTTCTCTCAGCCTGAGCACATTGCCAAGGTAGTGGAGCTGCTCCCGGTCGAGCTCAACCTCGCAGCCTGCTCCCAGCGGAGCTTTGACGAAGAGGCGCTGAAGCTTTGCCGGCATCGGTCGCCTGGTTATGTGAAGGGTGAAGGATTCAGGCGTCAAACACATGACACGTCCCCTGCCCCAAGGCAAAGCGAGCGCGGTGGCTGACGCCGGCGCCGATAACCTGGTCGACCGCTTCGCGCCCAAATCGCTGATCCCCTATTTGCGGCTTGCCCGCGCCGACCGGCCGATCGGATTCTTCCTGCTCGCTCTTCCCTGCTTGTGGTCGGTGGCGCTTGCCTCGCGCAATCTCGACGAGGCCTATCCCGATCCGTGGCTCCTCCTCCTCTTCGCCATCGGCGCGCTCGTCATGCGCGGCGCGGGTTGCACCTATAACGACATCGTCGACCGCGACATCGACAGACAGGTGGCGCGGACGATGTCGCGTCCGCTTCCGAGCGGACAGGTGACGCTCCGGGGCGCCGTCATCTTCATGGTCGCGCTCTCTCTCATTGGACTTGCCGTGCTGTTGAGCTTCAACAGCTTCACCATCTGGCTCGGGCTTTGCGTGCTGCCCATCGTGGCGCTCTATCCCTTCGTCAAGCGCGTCAGCCATTGGCCGCAAGCCGTGCTCGGCCTTGCCTTCAACTGGGGCGCGCTGATGGGCTGGCCTGCGGTGCTCGGTCGCCTCGACTGGCCTGCCGTGGTGCTCTATGCTGGGGCGGTCTGCTGGACCATCGGCTACGACACCATCTATGCCCACCAGGACCGCGAGGACGACGGCCTGCTCGGACTGAAATCGACCGCGCTCAGATTCGGCCGCGCCACCAAACCATGGCTCACCCTGCTCTATGGCATTGCCTGGCTCGCCATCACCGCGGCGGGGATCATGGCCGGTGCCGGCACGGCGTTTCTGCTCGGCATGATCGTGGCCGGAGCGCAGCTTGCCTGGCAGGTCGCGACACTCGATATCGACGATGCCGAGAACTGTCTTGCGCACTTCCGCTCGAATCGCGACTTCGGCGCCCTTGTGCTCGGGGCCATCCTCCTCGACATGGCGCTCGCGGCGGTGTTGTGAGTTTACGGCTGAAATGCATCGGGCCCCGGAGCTTGAAGCCCCGGGGCCCAGATGACGCCTTGCTGTTAGCTTCCCTGTTTTTCCGGCTGCCTTCAGACAGCCTTGATTGCGACGATCCTGCCATAGAAGCTTTCCGAACCGCTTAATGGACGTTGTTAATGTCTGGTATGCGGTGCTTAGTTTGTCACATGGTTTAGAGAATCTTCCGCCAAAGCCAATGATCGCCATCAAGCCCGCCGAACGACGTCTTGCCGCTCCCTCACTCGATGAGGATTACGCACTCCTTAAGCGGGCCGCGCGCGAGGCGGGCGATCTCGCGCTTACTTATTTCCGCCGGCAGATCGAGGTCAAACGGAAGCCGGACGGCTCGGAGGTGAGCGAGGCCGACTTCGCCGTGGACACCGCGCTCAAGCTCGATCTCATCTGCAAGCGGCCCGACTATGGCTGGCTCTCCGAGGAGACCTTGGACGATCCCGAGCGGCTCGAGCGGCGCCGGGTGTGGATGGTCGATCCGATCGACGGCACCAACGCCTTCCTGCGCCATGTGCCGGAATGGACGGTGTCCGCCGCGCTAGTCGAGGACGGCCAGCCGGTGATCGGCGTCGTGTTCAATCCGGCGACCAAGGAATTCTTCCACGCCATACGCGGACGCGGCGCCTTCCTCAACGATCAACCGATCAAGGCGAGCGGCATCGGCACGCTCGACGGGGCGCGGCTGATCGCCAGCGGCGGCCTGTTCAAGAAGAAGATCTGGAAGGAGCCCTGGCCCGAGGTCAAGACGCGGTGGGTGAACTCGGTCGCTTACCGGCTAGCGCTCGTCGCCTGCGGGCAGGCCGACGCCACCATCTCGCTCTCGGCCAAGTGCGAGTGGGACCTTGCCGCCGCCGCGATCATCGTCGAGGAGGCCGGCGGCGTCATCACCGATCATCATGGCGAGGCGCAGCTCTACAATCGCGCCTCCCCGCGCTTCCCGAGCCTGGTGGCGAGCGGGAAGGCTCTGCATCCCCTCTTGATCGAGCGCACGGGCCGTATAGACCTCTAGCGCCCAATTCGGCAGATTTGGGATTGCGTGCGGGGAGGGAGCGGAGATGGCTGCCAAAGACGGTGCAAAGGGAACTAAGAAGCAATTGCTCCACCTTGTGTTCGGGGGTGAGCTCGCCACGCTCGACAGAATAGAGTTCAGCGACCTTAAGGCGCTTGATGTGGTCGGCATCTTCCCCAATTACGCGCAAGCTTATGACGCCTGGAGGGACGCCGCCCATCGCACCGTCGACGACGCCCATGTGCGCTATTTCATCGTGCATCTGCACCGCCTGCTCGACCCCGGACAGGAGGGCGGCGGGGGCGCGGCCTCGTAGCGCAAAGCGCAAGAGGTTTTTCGCCTTAGAGGGCGGCGGGGCCGCGTGCTAGAAGAGCCAGCGGCCGGGCGAAAGCGCCCCTGCCAAGGCGCCAGGAATCGGGGAAAAGCTTGAAAGATCAGTTGTTCAGGGACGTGAGCACGATCACACGGAGCGCCGACGAGCTCCAGATCGAGTACACGACCTCCGAGATCATCCTGCGCATCTGGCGGGAGCATTTGCGCCCCCGCATCGGCCTGCTCCTGCTCGCCTCGCTGGCTATGATCCTCACCGCGGCGACCACCGGCGCCATCCCCTTCCTCATTCAGAGGACGGCCGACGACGTGTTCGTCGCCAAGAACCAGACCATGGTCTACTGGATCACCGCCGCAATAGTGGTGGTGACCATCATCAAGGCGATCGCCGAATATGTCGCCGACGTCACCGTCGCCTATCTCGGCCACCGCTTCATCGCCGATCTCCGCATCGAGATGTTCGCGCGGCTGGCCCGCGCCGATTTGAGCTTCATCCAGACGGTGCATTCCGGGCGGCTGCTGTCGAGCTTCCTCAACGACGCCATTCTGCTGCGCGGCACGGCGAGCCGCTCCATCGTCACGCTCGGCGAGAACTACCTCAAGGTCATCATCCTGATCGGCACCATGTTCTACATGGACCCCCGCTTCGCGGTCTTGATCTTGCTCTTCATGCCGTTCGCCTGGTTCATGCTGTCGAGCCAGCGCCGCAAGATGCGGAAGTCAACCACCAAGTCGCTGCAGGAGACGGGCGACCTCTCGGCGCTCATCACCCAGACCTTGCGCGGCATGCGCATCGTGCGCGCCTATCGCCAAGAGGACAGGGAGGAGGCTCGCGCCAAGTCGGCCATCAACCGCGCGCTCGAATTCACCATGCGCGGCACCCGCGCCCGCGCGTTGTCGAGCCCCTCCATCGAGCTCCTGACGGGGTTCGGCTTTGCGCTCGCCATCTTTTTCGCCGGCACCAAGGGCGTGCGCGGCGATCTGACCCTTGGCCATTTCATGGGCTTCATGACGGCCGCGCTCCTCATCTATGGGCCGCTGAAAAGCGCCGCCACCTTGCAGACGCAGCTCCAGGAAGGCGTCGCCGCCGCGAGCCGGGTGTTCGGCGTGGTCGACCTCGAAGTGCGCCTCGTCGAAGCCCCGGACGCCAAGCCGCTCAAGCTTGAACGCGGCGAGATCGAGTTCAGGAACATGTCCTTCGCCTATGAGCCGGAGAACAGCGTGCTCAAAGGCGTGAGCCTCACCGTCCCCTCGGGGCGCACCGTAGCGCTGGTCGGGCCGTCCGGCTCGGGCAAGAGCACGCTCGTCAACCTCACGCTCCGCTTCTTCGACCCTGAGCGCGGCAAAGTGCTGATCGACGGCCAGGACATCAAACACGTCACCATCGATAGCTTGCGCGAGGCCATCGGGCTCGTCACCCAAGACCCCGTGCTGTTCGACGACACTATCCGCGCCAACATCGCCTATGGCTCCAAGCCGGTCGACGAGTCCCAAGTGATCGCCGCTGCCATGGCCGCCGCCGCGCACGACTTCATCACCGGTCTGCCCAAAGGCTACGACACGCGGGTTGGCGAAGCGGGAGGGCTCTTGTCTGGCGGCGAGCGCCAGCGCATCGCCATCGCGCGGGCCATCTACAAGGATGCGCCTATCCTGCTGCTCGACGAGCCGACCAGCTCGCTCGATTCGGAAGCCGAAGCCAAGGTGCAGACCGCGCTCGAAGGACTGATGCGCGGTCGCACCGTGCTGATGATCGCCCACCGCCTGTCGACGGTGAAGAAGGCCGACCTCATCTGCGTGCTCGATCAGGGCCGCATCGTCGAGATCGGGCGCCACGACGAGCTCGTCGCCAAAGGCGGCCTCTATACCAGGCTGCATCGTACTCAGTTCGGCATTGCCGGAGGATTTGCGGCGCCTTCGCCCGAAGAGACGGGCGCAGAGGCCGTCGCCGTGGCCGGCAAATAGCAGCGCTAGACCAGGATGTTGAAACGGCTGCTAGCATCGAAGCCTGCCGTGGCCCTCGGCAGCGCGCTCGCCGCGGCCTATGTGCGCCTCGTCTACGCGACGAGCACGATCAAGCGCGATCCCGCCGATACAGACGCCAAGCTGTTCGCCGAGCACCCCCAGATCCTCGCCATGTGGCACGGCCAGTTCCTGCTGTTACCAAAGCTGAAGCCCACGCGCCCGGCCGATGTCCGCGCGATGGTCTCTCGCCACGGCGATGCGGCGATCATCGGATCGGTGCTGACGCGTTTCGGCATGGGCCTGATCAAGGGGGCCGGCGCGGGCAAGAGGCGGCGCAACCGCGGCGGCGCGACGGCGCTGCGCGAATCCTTGCGGGCTCTGGCAAGCGGCGCCACCGTGGCCATGACCGCAGACGTGCCGCCGGGCCCTGCGCGGAAAGCCGGAGAAGGCATCGCCACACTTGCCGCCATGTCGGGGCGCCCGGTCGTGCCCTTCGCCATCGCCACGCGGCGCTTCATCGCCCTTCCCACCTGGAGCCGCTTCACCATAAACCTTCCGTTCTCGACGCTTGCCATCGTCATCGGCGATCCGGTCAGGGTCGTCTCCGGCAATGACGCCGACACCATAGAGAAGGCACGGCTTGCCATCGAGAGAGGTCTCGCCGAGGTGACGGCGCGGGCCTATGCTCTGGCCGGAGCGGTCGATCCCTTGAACAAGCAAGAGTCCGTCAAGCCTGGGCTTTCACTCAGGGCCTACCGGGTGATCACGAGCCTGGCGGCGCCGTTCGCCCCGCTCATCCTTGCCTGGCGCACGCGCCGCGGCAAAGAGGAGCCTGACCGGCGGCCCGAGCGCTATGGCTTGGCGAGCGCGCCGCGTCCTATGGGCTTCCTTGCCTGGTTCCATGCGGCAAGCGTGGGCGAGGCCAACGCCGCGCTCCCGGTGATCGAGACCATCGCTGCCGAGCGGCCCGAGGTGCGTATGCTGCTCACCACCGCCACCGTGACCTCGGCGAGGCTGGCGCGCACGCGGCTGCCCAAGGGCGTGCTGCATCAATATGTGCCGCTCGACAATCAGGGTTATGTGCAGCGGTTCCTGCGCCATTGGCGGCCCGACCTTGCCGTGCTCGTCGAGTCTGAGATCTGGCCGAACCTTGTGCTCGAGACCAAGGCCCAAGGGATCCCGCTCATCCTCATCAATGGACGCATATCGGCCTCCTCCTACCGGCGCTGGCGAAAGCGGCCAGGCTTGAGCCGGCCGTTGTTCTCCGCCTTCGACCTCGTGCTCGCCCAGAACGACGCGCTGGCCGAGCGCTTTGCCCAGCTCGGCGTGGCGCACACGCTCGACGTGGGCAACCTCAAGGCCGACGCGCCGCCGCCCCCTACCAACCTGCCGGGGCGCAGGAAGCTTGCTGCCGCGCTGTCAGGGCGCACGGTGTGGCTTGCCGCCAGCACCCATCCCGGCGAGGATGGTCTGGTGGCGGTGGCGCATCTCAAGATGAAGCTCCCGCGGCCCGACCTCCTCACCATCATCGTGCCCCGCCATCCCGAGCGCGGACCGCTCATCGCCGAGCAACTGAAGACCGCGAACATCTCGGTCGCCCTTCGCTCGGAGGGAAAGCTGCCGGGGCCCGACACCGACATCTATGTGGCCGACACGATCGGCGAGCTTGGCCTCTTCTATACGCTGTCGCCGGTCGCCTTTGTCGGCGGCTCGCTGGTGCCGCACGGCGGACAGAATCCGGTGGAGGCGATCAAGCTCGGCGCCGCCGTGCTCACCGGGCCCAATTGGCAGAATTTCCGCGACTCCTACTCCGAGCTGTTGAAGGCCGGCGGCTGCAAAAAGGTGAGCGATGCGGCTAGCCTCGCCGAGGCCGCGCTTGCCCTACTCGATGACGAGGCCGCGCGCGCGGCGATGACTGGACGCGCGAGCAGCGTCATTGCCGCCATGAGCGGCGCCCTACCGCGCACTATGGCCGAGCTCGAGCGCTTCCTGCCGCCGCGGACGACGTTGCAACATGCGTCTTGAGGCGCCGTCCTGGTGGTATCGCGAGGCGGGGGCGCTCGCCTCGGCGCTTGCGCCCTTAGGGCGCCTCTATGGCAGGCTCGCCGAGGCGAAATCCGCACGCGTCACGCCCTATCGCTCGCGATTGCCAGTGATCTGCATCGGCAATTTCACCACCGGAGGCGGGGGCAAGACGCCGACCGCCCTCGCCGTCGCCGCCTTGCTCGGCGAGCTCGGGGCGCGCGTCTGCTTCCTCACCCGTGGCTATGGCGGGACGAGCGAAGGACCGGTGCTCGTGCGCAAAGAACACGGCGCAAGCGAGGTGGGCGATGAGCCGCTGCTTCTGGCGGACTTAGCACCAACAATGGTCTCTGCCGACCGCGTGGCGGGGGCCAAGGCCATCGAGGCGACCGAGGCAGGCACCATTGTCATGGATGACGGGTTCCAGAACCCAAGCCTGGTCAAGGACTTGTCTCTGATCGTGGTCGGTGCCGGCGCGGGGCTTGGCAACGGCCTGATCATACCGGCGGGACCTCTCAGGGCGCCGCTCGACACGCAACTCGCCCGCGCCGATGCGCTGGTGGTGATCGGCTCCGGCGACAAGGCGGCGGCTTTGGCCGATGCGTTCAAGGCGCAAGGCAAGCCCGTGTTCACGGCGCGCATCGTGTCGCGCCAGGACGCCCGCTGGCTCCGCGTGCTGCCGGTGATCGCCTTTGCCGGCATTGCCAACCCTACGAAGTTCTTCGCGACTTTGGGCACCAATGGGGCCGGGCTCGAGGAGAAGCGCGCCTTCCCCGACCATCACCGCTACACCAACCGGGAGGCGGCGGCGCTGCTCAAGCTGGCGAAGGACCGCAAGGCGATGCTCGTCACCACCGAGAAGGATTGGGTGCGGCTCCCTGACGAGGAAGGGACGCCGTTGGGCGAGCTCAAATTCCGCTCGCGTCCGTTCGCCATTGCCGTCCAGTTCGACGACGCGGCAGCGGTGAAGGAGCTGCTGGCAGCCACGATCGCGAAAGCGACGGCCTAAACCTCTTATCTCAACCAGCAGCTTTAGGGGTGGGTCTCGCGGTAGCGCTTGAGAGAGGTCGCCGCGTCGATATAGGCCTCCTGCCGCTCCACGCTCCAATAGCGGAGCTCATCGAGAGGGATGGTGCGGCCGGTGACGGCGCAGCGCACGAAGTCGCCAGGGCTCATCACCTGCACCTCGCCGTCGAGATATTTGAGCTTGGCCTCGCCCTTGAAGCCGAGATTGCGTTCGAAGCGGTTCATCAAGACTGAGCGACTCGTTTCTTGGAGTTGTTGCTTGTCACCATACCCTTAGCCGTCGCCTGTTGACCAGCGCGCTCTAAAGCAAAGTCCCCTGCTTTTCGCTTCCGCGCTTGCGCGGCTCTTTCGCATCAGGCTCCGACTTCCGCCCGCTTGGATCGGTGTGCGCTCCAACATGGCCATCGGCGAACTCGATATCGAGAGCAGCGCCCGGCCTTACCTCCGCGGCGCGCCTAAGCATGGTTCCGTCGGCGTCGCGCACGAGCGCAAAGCCGCGCGCCAGCACGTTGTGGTGACTGAGCGTGGAGAGGAGCTTGACCTGGCCATCGAGCCGGCGTCGTGAACGCTCCATCAGGGCGGATAGCGAGCGCGAGCGGTCGAGGCGGGCGAGACGTTCGCGGCCTTGAACTGCTGCGCGCGCCACAATATGCGGCCTAAGGCGTGCGGCGGTGCGCTCGAGCCAGGTGCGATGCGCCCGGGCATTGGCAAGAAGCGCACGCGGCAGCCTCCCGCTCGCGCTGTCGTAGCGCTGACGCGGCAGATCGAGGATGTTGGCTTTCCTCGGCAACCCGCGCGTAGCTGCCAGGAAGCGGCCTCGCTGCGCTTGGAGCGCGCGCCGCAGCGTGCTCGCGGCACGCAGGCCGAAGCTCGTCACCGTGATGAGCAGGTCGGCACGCACCGGCACGGTGCGCTCGGCGGCTGCGGTGGGCGTGGGCGCACGGAAATCGGCGACATAGTCGATGATGGTCCAGTCGATCTCATGCCCGACCGCGGAAATGAGCGGGATGGCGCTGGCGGCGACGGCGCGAGCCACGATCTCCTCGTTGAAGCCCCATAGATCCTCCAGGCTGCCACCACCGCGGGCGACGATGATGAGGTCGGGGCGCGGCACGGCGGCGCCAACCATCAGCGCGTTAAAGCCGGCGATTGCCGAAGCCACCTCGGCCGCGCAGGTCTCGCCTTGCACCCTGACCGGCCAGACCAGCACATGGCAGGGGAAGCGATCGGCGAGCCGATGGAGAATGTCGCGGATCACCGCCCCTGTGGGCGAGGTAACGACGCCGACGATGCGCGGGAGATAGGGGAGCGGCTTCTTGCGCTCCTCGTGGAACAGGCCTTCGGCGGCGAGCATCTTCTTCCGCTGCTCGAGCAGCGCCATGAGTGCGCCGACGCCGGCCGGCTCGAGCTCGTCGATGACGATCTGATATTTCGACTTGTCGGGATAGGTGGTGACGCGGCCTTTGGCGATGACCTCGAGGCCGGCTTCCGGCTTGAACTTGAGGCGGGCGAAGGTGCTCCGCCAGATCACCGCCTCGATGCAGGCCTTGTCGTCCTTCAGAGTGAAATAGCAATGGCCGCTTGCGTGCTGGCCCTTGTAGCCCGAGATCTCGCCACGGAGCCGCACCAGGCCATAAGAGTCCTCCACCGTCCGCTTGAGGGCGAAGGCAAGCTCGGAGACGGTATATTCGACGAGGTTGGTCGTCGGTGCGGTTGCGGCCTCGATGCGGTTGGCCATGGATTCGGTCATCTCTTTTCGCGTGGCGCTCTTTTCTCGTGCTAATGAGCGCGGGTCTTG
>DASYIU010000030.1:0-4537 GCA_035997285.1 Methyloceanibacter sp.
AAGGGGTGGAGAAGATCGACCCCGGCAACACCGGCGGGACACTCTACCATGGCGACTTCGACCTCACCTTCGTGCCGGCCTGGCATTCGGCCTCGAACATCGTCGATGGCCGTCCGCTCTATCTCGGCGCCTGTTGCGGGCTCGTCATCGCCGCAAGCGAGGGCAAGACCGTCTATCACATGGGCGATACCGCCATCTTCTCCGACATGGAGCTGATCAACGACATCTACCAGCCGGAGATTGGCTTCGTGCCGATCGGCGACCGCTATACCATGGGCGCCAAGACGGCGGCGCTCGCCTGCAAGAGCTTCTTCCAGTTCGAACTGATCGTGCCCTGCCATTACGGCACCTTCCCGGTGCTCGATCAGACCGCCAACAAGTTCGTGACCGAGATGGAGAGCGACGCCGTCGTGGTGCCTGAGGTGGGGGTGCCGTTCGAGGCTTGATGCTATTTTCCCTCGCCTGGCCCCATATAAGACCCCAAGTTGCCGCTCAAGCGACCCGGTGCTAGACGAGCGCTCAAGAGAACGCCTTCAAGAGGCCCATCTGCCTTTCATGTCCGTCGATCGCGCCGCAGTTCGCCGCATTGCCCGTCTCGCCCGCATCGCCATCACCGAGGCGGAGGCTGAGCGGTTCGAGCAGGAGCTCTCGGGGATCCTCGATTGGGTTGCCCAGCTCGACGAGATCGACACGAGTGCGGTTGAGCCCATGACGCGCGTGGCCGCCATGACTATGCAGAGGCGCAAGGACAAGGTCACCGACGGCTTCTGCGCCGACGACATCCTCAAGAACGCGCCCAAGGTCGACGACCACTATTTCGTTGTGCCGAAGATCGTCGAATAGGAGGGGCCGTGATGAAAAGAACCGCTCTTCTCACGTTTGGGGTTTGGCTGCTTGGTGCGGGATTGGCCGCGGCGCAAGGGCTACCGGAGGGAACCTTTGCCTCCTCCAAGGAGGGCTGCACCAAGCTGCAAAACAAGACCCCAGCCGAGCTCGGCGAAGGCCTCGATTTCACCGTGGTGAGCAAGACCGGGGTGGTCGGCTATTTACAGCGATGCGACTTCGTCAACGTGACCGCCCACAACGCGACGAGCTGGCTGGCGACCGCCTTCTGCGAGGAGTCGGGCTATACCTATCCCGATCTGTTCGCCATCGCGCAGAAGGACAATGGCGAGCTCAGCGTCACGCGGCTGACCTCGCAGCAGGAAACCTATGAAGGGGCGGGCGACGATTCATCGGCGAATGCCGATGATCTCGATCCGCCGGAAGCCGATCGCGACGACAAGGCCGGGAGCGACAAGGGTGCTGCTACGGGCGATCAGAGCGCCGACGAGGACGAGCAGAATGGCTATGTCCGCTGTGACCACGTAAAGCAGTAGAACCCTTGACCAAGCTCACCGATCTCACCATTGCCGACGCATGTGAAGGCCTGCGTGCCAAATCCTTCTCGGCGGGCGAGCTTGCGCAGGCTCATCTCGAGGCGATCGAGGCCGCTAACGCGGCGCTCAATGCCTTTATCTTGCCGACGCCGGAACGTGCGCTCGCCATGGCGAAGGCAAGCGAAGCGCGCCTCAAGACGGGCGAGGGGGGAGCACTCGAGGGCATTCCGCTCGGCATCAAGGACCTGTTCTGCACGAAGGACGTGCGCACCACGGCCTGCTCGCACATTCTTCACGGCTTCACGCCTACTTATGAGTCGACGGTGACGGCCAATCTCTGGGCGGCCGGCGCGGTGATGCTCGGCAAGCTCAACAATGACGAGTTCGCCATGGGCTCGTCCAACGAGACGAGCTTCTACGGCCCGGTGGTCAATCCTTGGCAGCGCAAAGGCTCAAACGCCAAGCTCGTGCCCGGCGGGTCCTCCGGCGGCTCCTCTGCCGCGGTAGCGGCAAGGTTGTGCATGGGGGCGACCGCCACCGACACCGGCGGCTCGATCCGCCAGCCCGCCGCCGTGACCGGCACCGTCGGCATCAAGCCGACTTACGGGCGCTGCTCGCGCTGGGGCATCGTGGCGTTCGCCTCCTCGCTCGACCAGGCTGGGCCGATCGCCCGCACCGTCCAAGACGCCGCCATCCTGTTGAAGGTCATGGCGAGCCACGATCCCAAGGATACGACCAGCGTCGATCTTCCGGTGCCTGACTTCGAGGCGGCGGTTGAGAAGGGCGTGAAGGGGCTCACCATCGGCATCCCCAAGGAGTATCGCCTGCCCGGCATGGCGCCTGAGATCGAGGCGCTGTGGCAGAAGGGCGTGGAGTGGCTCAAGGCTTCCGGCGCCAAGATTAAAGAGGTGAGCCTGCCGCACACCAAATATGCGCTCCCGTCTTACTATATTGTCGCCCCTGCCGAGGCCTCATCGAACCTCGCCCGCTATGACGGCGTGCGCTATGGCTTGCGCGAGCCCGGCTCAGACGTGATCTCGATGTATGAGAACACGCGGGAAGCGGGCTTCGGCGCCGAGGTGAAGCGCCGCATTCTGATCGGAACCTATGTGCTGTCGGCGGGCTATTACGACGCCTATTATCTGAAGGCGCAGAAGGTGCGTAGCTTGATCAAGCGAGACTTCGATACCGCGTTCGAGCAGGTCGATGCGATCCTGACGCCGACCACGCCGGGACCCGCCTTTGCCATCGGCGAGAAGTCGGGCGATCCGGTCGAGATGTATCTGAACGACATCTTCACCGTAACGGTGAACATGGCCGGGCTGCCGGGGCTTTCGGTCCCCGCCGGACTGTCGTCGGAGGGCACGCCGCTTGGGCTCCAGCTTATCGGCAGGCCGTTCGATGAGGAGACGCTGTTCCGCGTGAGCCGCGTGATCGAAGAGGCGGCGGGCCCCCTGGCCAAGCCGCAAGATTGGTGGAGCAAAGCCGCATGAACGATGTCGCGACGAAACGTGTCTTGGTCTCCTCGGGCAGCCCCTATGAGCCGATCATCGGCTTCTCCCGCGCGGTGCGCGTTGGCAATATCGTGGCAGTGGGCGGCACCACGGCGGGCTCGGGCGGCAAGCCGGTGGCTATCGGCGATCCCGCGGCGCAGACCCGTGCCATCCTCGAGATTATCGCCAAGTCGCTGGCGGACGCCGGCGCGAGCCTCAAGGATGTGATCCGCACGCGGACCTATCTCGTCGACATCGCCCATTGGGAGGCGGTCGGCCGCGTCCACGGCGAGTTCTTCGGCGATATCCGCCCGGCGAGCAGCATGCTCGAAGTCTCGGGCTTCATCAGTCCGGACTGGCTCGTCGAGATCGAGGCCGACGCCGTCGTGTCCGGTTCTTCCGGCTAGAGGACGATAACGCCATGGCGCCACGCCAAGCCAAGGACTGTGCCAGCATGGAGGAGGTGAGGGCCGAGATCGACCGCATCGACTCGAGCCTGGTTGACCTCATCGGCGAGCGGTTTGCTTATGTCGACCGCGCCTGGCAGCTCAAGCAATCGCCGGCAGAGGCGCGGGTCCCCTGGCGCATCCAGCAGGTGATCGACCGAGTGCGCACGCGGGCGGCGGAGAAACAGTTGCCGCCTGAGCTTGCTGAGGCGTTGTGGCGGCAGATGATCGGCTGGTTCGTCCAATATGAGGAGGAGAAGCTCCGCCAGTCGATGGACGACAAGGAGTAGCGGGCGCAATGGACGCTAAGACGGAAAAGAACAATCTCATCGAAGGCGAGACCGGCCCCTGGGAGGTGGTGATCGGCGTGGAGGTGCATGCGCAAGTCACCTCAAACGCCAAGCTGTTCTCCGGCGCCTCGACGGAGTTTGGCGGCGAGCCCAACTCCCATGTGAGTCTCGTCGATGCCGCCATGCCCGGGATGCTGCCCGTCATCAACGAACGGTGCATCGCCCAAGCCATCCGCACCGGGCTCGGGCTCAAGGCCAAGATCAATCTCACTTCAGTGTTCGACCGGAAGAACTACTTCTATCCCGACCTGCCCCAGGGCTATCAGATCAGCCAGTATAAGAACCCCATCGTGGGCGAAGGGGAGGTGATCGTCGATCTCCTGAGCGGCGAGCGGGTCACCGTCGGCATCGAGCGGCTGCATCTCGAGCAGGACGCAGGCAAAAGCCTGCACGACCAGCACCCGCAATATTCATTTCTCGATCTAAACCGCTCGGGGGTCGCGCTGATGGAGATCGTGTCGAAGCCCGACCTGCGCTCGTCAGAGCAGGCACGCGCCTATATCGGCAAGCTCAGGACCATCATGCGTTATCTCGGCACCTGCGACGGCAATATGGAGCAGGGGTCGCTGCGCGCCGACGTCAACGTGTCGGTCAGGCGCCCGGGCGAGCCGCTCGGCACAAGATGCGAGATCAAGAACGTCAACTCCATCCGCTTCATCGGCCAGGGCATCGAGCATGAGGCGCGGCGCCAGATCGAGATCCTGGAGGAGGGGGGCGTCATCCATCAGGAGACGCGCCTGTTCGATGCCAAGTCCGGAGAGACGCGGGCCATGCGGTCGAAGGAAGAGGCGCACGACTACCGCTATTTCCCCGATCCGGACCTCCTGCCGCTCGACCTCGACCAGGCCTGGGTCGACCGGCTCGGCGCA
>DASYIU010000031.1:0-1951 GCA_035997285.1 Methyloceanibacter sp.
GCCTCGGCGGCGTCGCGGTCGAGGTGCTGAAGGATGTCGTCCTGGCACCCGTGCCGCTGGAGCCAAGCGAGGCACGCGCGATGCTGGCCCGGCTGAAAAGTGCAGCCCTGCTCGATGCCTATCGCGGCGCGCCCGCGGCCGACATCGACGCCCTCGTCGACCTCATGGTGCGGCTCTCCCACTTCGCGGCCGACCACGCCGACACGATCGCCGAGATCGACCTCAACCCCGTGCTCGTGCATGCGCGCGGCAATGGCGTGTCGGTGGTGGACGCACTGATCGCGAAGCGTGATTCCCTCTCCCCGTCGTTACGGAGAGAAGGTTAGGGTAAGGGGCGGCAACAAAAGGCGGAGCAAGTGGCCGCCCCTCACCCCGACCCTTGCATATTGGCGACGGCACGAACTTCGGCAGCGAATCAGATTGAAGATCGGGCTGGCTCATGGGGGATGGCCATCCCCCAAGAGCCAGGCGGGCGGGACCGTACGACCCTGGGTGCAGGCACCGCGGGAGAGCCTGGTCCGTCCGCCTTCGGCTCTTGTCCTGAACAGATGATTGGGAGCACGTCCCGCATGCAAGGCAAAGACACGCCCGAAGCAAAAGCCGAAGTGCAAGTCTACGTCGGTCTCGATGTCAGTAAAGCGGCAATCGACGTTTATCTGCATCCTCTTGGCCACGTGTTCCGCATTGCCAACACCAACCAGGGGCTCAGGCAGCTCAAGTCGAGGCTTGCCGGTCTCCGGGTCGTCCTCGTGACCATCGAGGCGACCGGCAAGTTCCATCGCCAAGCCCATCGCACGCTGCATGCCGCAGGCTACCCGGTGGCGGTCGTCAATCCGTTGCGTTCGCGTTTGTTCGCCGAAGCGATCGGCAAGCTCGCCAAGACCGATCCGATCGATGCGCGCACCCTCGCCGTCATGGGCGAGAGCCTCAAGCTCGCCGCCAACCCGCCGCCTGCCGCACTTATCGCCGAGCTGCAGGAGCTGGTGCTCGCGCGCCGGGCCGCCGTCACCGAGAAGACTGCGCTCGAGAACCGGCTCGGTGCCGCCCAGAGCAGGTTCCTGATCGCCGGCATCAAGAAGCTCTTGAAGGCCGTCGAGCGGCATGTCGCGCATCTCGACACCGAGATCGATCGGTTGATCGCAGGCGACCCGGCGCTCGCGCGCCGGCAGGAGATCCTCACCTCCATCCCGGGCATCGGCCGCGTCGTCGCCAGCACGCTCGTCGCCTGTCTCGCCGAGCTCGGCATGCTGTCGTCCAAGGCCATCGCCATGCTCGCCGGCCTCGCCCCTGTCGCCTGCGACTCGGGCGAGAGCAAGGGCCGGCGCCGCATCCGGGGCGGACGCGAGCATGTCCGCTCGCCCCTCTACCTGGCAGCCGTTTCCGCCGTACGCTGCAACCCAGACCTCAAGGCCTTCTACCGCAGGCTCAGGGACGAGAAGGCAAAGCCCGCCAAGCAGGCCCTCACAGCCGTCGCCCGAAAGCTCGTCACGCTCGCCAATACCCTGGTTCACGACGATCGCCTCTGGGTCGAAAAACCGGCTTGACTGGAAACACAGATGCTCTCCCCGTGAAGTACGGGGAGAGGGAGAAGCGCCGCAGAGTTGGGAGAACGCTCACATGAAAGTCGGTCTCTTCGTCACCAACCAGCAGCCACTCGCCACCGACATGGTCAGCGCGCTGGACGACCAGTACGCCATGGTGCGCATGGCGCGCGACCGCGGGTGGAACTCGCTGCTGTCGGGGCAGCACTACCTGAACGAGGGTGACAACAAGCAGCTGCAGACGGTGCCCTTCCTGGCGCGGCTGTCCGCCGAGGCCGGCGAGATGACGATCGGGCTCGGCATCCTGCTGCTCAATCTGCACAACCCCGTCTACACGGCAGAGACGGTGGCGACGCTCGACATCATCGCTCGCGGCAACTTCATCTTCGGCGTTGGTCTCGGCTACCGCG
>DASYIU010000032.1:0-3849 GCA_035997285.1 Methyloceanibacter sp.
CTTCGCCCAAAGTTCGCGCCCCAGATCTTGCGCAGCGTGTGAATTGTCACTTTGTCTTCTCACGCATACGAGGCACACTCGCTGGTGCGCAGTGTTGGGAGGGATTCAATGTTCCCTGGGGTGGGCCCCTCCAAGAGTCGAGCTTCTCTCATCGGCGTTCTCGTCGCCGCGGTCTTGCTACCACCCGCCACTGCCGCGGCGCAGCCGGAAGCAGCGGGCGCGAAGGACTTTCCTCTCATCAAGCGCTATGAGGGCTCGCGGCTGGTCGGCTACGACAGCCGGGCGTTCGATACGTTCAAGCTGCTGCTCGGCAAACTCAAGGTCAATGACAAGGGCCAGACGGAAGTGGATGCCGCGAAGGAGGTCGAGGGCCGCCACACGAGGCTGCTCTACCTCGCACCGCAGGGAAGAAGCTCGCTAGAGGTGTTTCGCAACTACGAGACCGATCTCGCCGCCAAGGGCTTCGCCGTTCTCTGGAAGTGTTCCGGCGAGGACGAATGCGAGCCGACGTACGGTACGGGACTCTCTCGCGTCCTCTACCCGCCGGCCAAGACCCTGCAGAGCAACGAGCTTGCCAAGGTCTCCTTCAACGTGCCGATCGAGCCGCGCTACCTCGCCGCGACGCTGTCGCGGCCGGAGGGTAATGTCGCCGTGTCGCTCTACGTCGCCACGGAAAGTGGGGCGGCCTTCCCGGAAACCAAGGACCGAGTTGCTGTCCTGCTCGACGTCGTCGAGGCCAAGCCCATGGAAGCCAAGATGGTCACTGTGGACGCCGCGACCATGGCCAAGGACATTTCGGCAACCGGCAAGGTAACGATCTACGGTCTGTACTTCGACACCGACAAGGCCGAGCTGAAGCCGGAGTCGGCGCCGTCGCTGGACGAGATCGGCAAGCTTCTTAAGGGTCAGCCGAACCTCAGGGTCTACATCGTCGGACACACCGACAATGTCGGCGGCTTCGACTACAACATGAGCCTGTCGCAGCGCCGCGCCAAATCGGTGGTCGATCGGCTTATCCAGGACTACGGCATCGCGGCCGATCGATTGAAGCCTGCTGGGGCCGGCTTGATCGCTCCAATGGCCTCGAACGACGACGAGGCGGGGCGCGCCAAGAACCGCCGTGTGGAGATTGTAAAAGAGTAGATGCCAGCGCAGCGCGAGGCCGCGTCGGCGACCACCTTGTCGCTTTCGTGCTCGGCGGGCGTTGCTTAAGCGGAGGAATGCAATGCGTTGGTTGGTCATGCCCGTTGTGGGCTCGTGTCAGTTGATGCCCCTGCTTTCATCTGGGTCGGCGGGCCCGGTTGCGATCAACCAGCCGGTGGGCCGCGGGCCACTAGCGAGAAACCGGCCCGACGACGTCCGCACCATCCAGGATGCCCTTAACCAGGTGACGGTCAATGGAGAAGCCGGCGGGCCAATACCTTTCCTGGATGTGGACGGGATCTGCGGGCCAAAGACCAACGCCGCAATCGCTCGCTTCCAGCAGGTGCAGCTTCAGATCTTTGACGGCGTGATCGAGCCGAACAAGAAGACTATCGCCCGGCTAAACGAGATCATCGGCCCGGTCTCCGACGACGACCTCAAATCCAAGCTTCGGTTTGCCTTGCCGCTGGTCGGCGTGGCGATCAATGCCGCCCTCAGAAACTTACAAGCAGTGATAAGCAATGGGCCGGCGACGACCGGCCCTTCAGCCGTGGCAACCGACCGGCTCACCCGGCATTTCCGGTTGGATACGCTGTCCTCGTCGGAGCAGAGCACGGCCCGCATCGATCTGTTTGGCTCCTATACCCGTTTCAACACGGTGATATCGAACCCGGAGGTATTCGAAATCGCCGCCGAGGATGAGTTCGACCTGGACAAAGGTAACCCTAAAATCGCCCTGACAACGCCCAAAGGCTTCTTCCAAGAAGGCAAGGAAGACGAGGACACGCACAAGAGATTGGACCACATTCACTTGGGACTCGGATTCTTCGCTCCCAACGTCAGCGCCGACTTCGCCGCGTTCATCATCCTCCACGAGTTATCCCATTTCGTCGGCCGCGCAAACGGCAAGGACGTCGACGACTTCGGGCGGGGCTGGTTCGACGACATCTTCATGAAGCCACTGTCGGCCAACCAACGGCTGTCTAACGCGGACAGCTATGCGGGCTTCGCCCAGGAGTGTCGGACCGACAGCTCGACCAAGCCGCCGTTCGTCAAGACAGCTCCCGGTGGCTTGGGTGGCGCCCGATGAGAACCCGAGAATACGATAGTCGATCGGCCTCACAGAGCGATGCGCGACTGCGAATGTTGATGCCGATGCGGAAGGCAATGCGCCGATCTTCTGGAACGTCGACTGTCTTGCTGGCCATCGCCGTCTGCACCCCAACCGCGCAGCGCACGGCATTGACGACGCTCGGAAACTCCAACAGCAAGCCATCGCCCCCGTGGTCTTGACGATGCACCCTCCCTGGCTGGCGATTGCCGGGTCGATCAGCTTCTTCATGGACCGTACGCCGTCAGGATTAGTGCGCCGGCTAATGGCATCGGCGGGGATTCGATGCTAACCCCGGGCCTCAGCGCCTAGCGGCGATTGAGAATAGCGGGCGAGCAAGTCGGCTGGATCTTTGAAAACCGCAATGCACCCTGACCGTCGCAATTCGTCCTCGGACCATCCTCCGCAAAGCAAGCCAATGGTTCGCAAGCCAGCCTTTGCCGCGGCTTCGGCGTCGTAAGGTGTGTCTCCGACGACGATCGTGCGGTCCGGGCTCTTGTTGCCGAGGCGAGCTAGTGCGGCCTGGAAAATATCGGGGTGGGGTTTGCTCTTCTCCGCGTCGTCAGAGGACGTTTCCGCATCGATACACGACCAAGCGCGACCTGACGGCTGTCGGCAAGTTCCTGTTCATGGGCGTGATCGGCCTGATTCTAGCCAGTCTCGTCAACATGATCTGGTCGTCGGGCACGATGAGCTTCGTTATCTCGGCGGCGGGCGTCCTGATCTTCTCGGGCCTGATCGCCTACGACACCCAGAAGATCAAGGAGCAGTATGCCGGAGCTTGGGGTACCGACGCGCAAGAGAAGGTCGCAATCTTCGTTGCGCTAAGCCTTTATATCAACTTCGTGAACTTGTTCCAGTTCCTGATGATGTTCCTGGGCCAGAGGCGCTAGTTCCCCTGCGGGAGGCACCATTCGTAGTGTGCCCCGGTTTCTTTACTTCGCCGGCAGGCTCAAGACCCGGGCTACGACGGATCGCGAGATTCTGAACATGCGGGCGATCGCTGACGGCTTCATGCCGGCCGAGTAAGACGCCTTGATAAGATTGGCTTTCCCCGCCGGAAGGTCGGCCGGCGCGCCCAAATTCTTGCTCTGTCGAGCCTGGGCCTTGGCGGCTGGACCTGTTTGCGGCGCTGCGATTGCGTTCGCGGACTTCTTTATATCGCGGCGTTCAAGCTCTGCAGTAACTTCCCAGAAGAGCGTCACAAGCTCGGCATCTGGTAGGCGTTTCAAAGTCTCCAAGAGGTTCGTCGGAAGTGTAACTCTGGGTGTTCAAACGGCATCGGTCCGCTCCCGGCGTAGGGCACGCCGCAATAATCAAACTATGCGAGGGGGTTGGTAAAGAAACACGGCCGTGACAGCCTGCGAGCCATATGTTTTTGGTTTTCCATCGCCACATCAAGCGAGTTAGCGCCTACGATACTCGCATCCGTGCGCCACGCGCGCCGGCCGCAGCTAGAGCAGATTGCGTTTAAGTGAGCGGTATCCAGCGTTTCTGAAGTATCTGGCGCATTTTTGCTGTGAGAAGCGGTCAAGGAGTGTGCCGACGGCGGTCTACAAAGCTTCGAGAGAGCGGGCGGCGGTTTTGCGCAGCAT
>DASYIU010000033.1:0-7424 GCA_035997285.1 Methyloceanibacter sp.
ACGGTCGCGCTCGGCAACCCGCGCGATGGCGTGAGGCAAGCCTATCCCCAAGCTGCCGACTCCGGCAGCGGCGATCTCTCCATGCCTCTCGACGGCATCAAGTTCTTCTTCACCAAGGACGACAAGGTCCTGCGCGAGATCATGGTCGAGGCGCCTTTCAAGGGAAGCGTCGACGGCGTGCAGATCGGCGACACGGCCGATGACGTCGTGGCGCGGCGCGGTCAGCCTTACGCCGTCGCCGATGTCTATGGCGGCTCCGGATATCTCTATCGCGCCGGCGGCAATATCCTGAGATACGACGTCGACGGGAAATCGAAAAAGATCACCGACATCGTGCAGATCCTCGATCGCCCATAAACGAGCACTTCGCCCCGCGATCCCGAACGGGCCTGATTAGGGCAGCGCCAAGATGATCACTGCCGGAAGCCCCGATCGTCGCGGCCGATGAAACCGCTCAGTCCAGTCGGAGCGAAGCTGCGGGGATGTCGCCCGGCTAGCTTACGTGGGGACCACGCATCTCCTTGATCGCGGCCTGAATGCGACGCCAATCGTGCGCGTCGCGCTTTTGCCCATGCCGGTCGCATTCGATGGCCCTCTGCGCGGCCTCCAATTCGGCCTTGCCGCCATGCGTGCTCAAGAGGCTGCGCGCAAAGACGTGAATCTTGTTCATCTCCATGGGACTTCCTCCTCGTCACAAGCGCGCGTTCACGGCTCGGCGCTCGATGCTCAATAGAATTCGCGAGGAAATACGAGGTTCCAGGCCGGCGACCTCAAAGTTCCACCGGCGCAAACACGGTCTGCGCTTGGTCGACACCCTTGAGGGAGAACGCCCCCAGATTCTTAAGCTCATGCTCAGATAGGCGGCTTTGGAAGGAGTTAGACAGAAGCAGGCGCTGATCGAGCTTGCCGCAGAGATCGGCGAGGCGTGAGGCGAGATTCACGTCGCGGCCGATGACTGTATAGTCGAGGCGCGCGCCGGAGCCTACATTGCCATAGGCCGCGTTGCCGAAATGGAGCGCGATCCCGACCTCGAAGCCGACCTCGCCTTCGCCGGCGGCGTTGCGGTTCGCAACCCTGAGCAGACCGGCGCGGGCGGCCGCGAAGGCGCGCAGGCAGGCTTCGATATCCGAGCTCTCGCCGGTGCGGAAGATCGCCAAGATTCCGTCGCCCATGAATTTCAGCACCTCCCCGCCACGCTCGTCGATCGGCGGCACGATGCAGTCGTAATAGTCGTTGACGAGAGCCGTGGCCGCCTCTTCAGAGAGGCGCGCGGTGAGCCCGGTGAAGTCGCGCATATCGGCGAACAGGATCGCCGCGCGGATGCGCAGCACCTCGCCGCGCCTGACGTCGCCTGACAGAATCCGCAGATGCGGCTCGTTGCCGACATACATGCGCATGACCTCGCGCATGACGCGGTTGAGCGCCAGCACCTCCTGCAACGCCGCTAGTGTGGGAAAGATGGACCTCAGCACGGCAACGTCCTGATCCGAGAAGCCCTGCTTGGCGCGTGTGGCAAAGGTGAAGCCGTTATGCATGCCGTTCGGGAGCGCGACGGGAACGGCGATGTGGTGCGTGTAGCCGGCAGCTTTGAGCGGCGCGACAATGTCGTAGGCGTCGTCGGGCGTGTCCGGGAGCCAGGTGAAGAGCCAATCATTGAGGCGATGGGCTTCTGCAAGCGGCCGCTTGCCGCTCGCGTCAGAGCCCCGTTCGTGCGCGTAAATATATTCGCGAGCGGAGCTGCCAAACTCCCAAATGCGGGCGTTGGCGGCGCGCTCGGCGTGCCGGAGCTCGACCGCGCTCGTCGCTCTGTCGATGGGAATGCCCGCATCTCTCAGCTTGAGGGAGACACCCTCCAAAATGATATTGGGATCGCCGATCTCGCGCGCCTCGCCGAGAATCCAGTCGCGCACCGCAAGCGACAGGCGCAGCCGCTCATCGGAAAGGATCGTCGCCGCTTCGGTCCTAGCCAAGACCATGCGCACCGCCCACGTTTGAACGCCTAGGCTTCGGAGCCGATTGTGGCAGCCTTCGCGGGGAAACACCACGCCAGGCCTGGGCCAGAATCGGATAGAAAGGTTAGGATAAGGCTGGAGTTGTTTGCGAAGCTGACCGCGTTGCACAGGGGGGAAGGCGGTCGTGGCTCAGTCCAATTCGCTCCGCGCCGGTCTCCGCGTCGTAGCGATGGCAGCATTCGTCGCGGGATTTTGGCCGGCAGACGGGCGCGTGCTCGCTCAGGGCGCCGACGGCGGCATCGCCGGAAGCGCCGATAGCGACACCCCCGACATCCCCATCCCCTCCACCGCGCATGGGACCTACAGTCCAATCGTAGAGGGCTTCGCCAGCCCACCTGACCCCCGCGCGGACTTGCGGGCGACGCAACCACCAAAGCCGCCGCCGCAAGCTCAAGCCCCGCCTTCGCAAGCGGAAGAAGGCATTTGGTTGAGCGGCCTGCACCGGCGTTTGCAGGACGACCGCCCCTTCGTGCGCGACACGACGGAGGGCTAGGCGCGGTCAATCTTGACGGCGTTGGCGAACAGCGTGTCGCCCCATTCGTAGAGAGGCCGCTTGAAATCCGACTCGGTGTGGATGGCCTGACCTTTGCGCTCGGTCCACTTTTTCCCGTAGGTCTCGAACGGAAAATGCCGGATGTAGTAGTCGCAAGTCTCCTCCCAATGCTCGACCGAGAGCGACTTGCCGTAGTGCTGGCAATAGAGATCGGTCAGCACCCGTTCCGTTCCGCCCGGCTCTCTCCCATGCTCCGCGCCGAAGACGACCTCAGGGCGGTTGCGCCACAGCATGAGAATGTCCCTCTGCTCGGGGCCATAGAAGCGGCGGAAGTCCAACAGCTCGCGCTCGGGCCGATAGGGCTCGAAATCCTCCGGCGTCATATAGGCGTCGAACAGCTGGACGCGCACGGCGTCGCACTCGTTGCCGCGCAACCCCGCCACGAAGCCGCGCAGGTCCCCGGTCACGCGCTCGTCGGGATCGAAGCAAAGCATCCAGTCATGCGGCAGCTCGGTGCGGGCGATATCGAGCAAGAGCCCGCGATGCCGGCCTTCCGCCAACCGCCGCGCCTCGATGTCCTCCTCCCACGCCCCGTTGGCCACGATGAGCGCGACCTTCGGATGCTCGCGCAGAATATCCACCGTCAGATCCGTGCTGGCGTCGTCATAGGCGACGATTGCATCGACATGCTTGCCGAGATAGTCGAGGGAGTCGCGCAGGATCAGCTCCTCGTTGCGGATGCGCGTGACCCCCACCAGGAGGTGCTTGCGGCCGAGCAGTCCTTCGTTGCCCTTGATGATCCGCTCGGAGTCGCGAAGCTGCCAACTGCTTGTGCCGGTTGCGATCACCGCCAATGCCCCAATTTAGGGAATTCGGGCGCCGAGGATGAGGCAGGCGTGGGGATGGCGGCAAGGCCTAACCAAGGCCCTGTCACAGAGCCTACCCGCACCCTCGAAACTTGTATAATGCCGGCCGGGGGCCCAGCCACGTTGATTCGGAGTTCGGTGACATGAAGCTCGTTCGCCACAAGACCGTCTGCGCCATCCTCATTGCCATGCTTGCGATCATGACCGCTCCTTCGCGCAGCGAGGCGGCATCGGCGGCCGCCATCGATGCCGACGCCAATGCCACGCTTCACAGCTTTGTCCGCCAAATCGGGGGCGCTCAAGAGCTTGCCAACAAGGCCGCAGGAATTTTGGTGTTCCCCTCCGTCATCAAGGCGGGAATTGGAATTGGCGGGGAATATGGCGAGGGAATCCTGCTCGTTCACCAGAGAAACGCCGGCTACTACAACATGGTCTCGGCCTCGTTCGGTTTTCAGCTCGGCGTGCAGGAACGGTCCGTCATCATCATGTTCATGACCGACCAAGCCCTTGCTCAGTTCAATAGCACGGCCGGGTGGCAGGTCGGCGTCGACGGATCGATCGCCGTCATAACGGTGGGCGTGGGCGCCTCGATCGACAGCAACAAGGTCACCAGCCCGGTCATTGGGTTCATCCTCGATCCCAAGGGGCTGATGTACAATCTGACGCTCGAAGGCACCAAGATCAGCCGCATCAACCCCTGAATTCGGGCTTAGCGATTTGGCGACGCGCCGCTAGCTGCCGTGCTTCAGGCGCTCAGGCGCTCGAGCACCTCGTCGGCCATCTCGAAGTTTGAATAGACGTCCTGCACGTCGTCCAAGTCCTCGAGCCCATCGATCATGCGCAACAGCCGCTGTCCGGTCTCCTCGTCGACCGGCACGCCGCTTTTCGGGCGCCAGAGAATGCGCGCGGCCCGCGGCTCGCCAAAGCGCGCCTCGAGCGCCCTGGCGACGTGGTGCAGCTCGTCGGGGTGGCAATAGACGAGGTGACCTTCGCCGCTCGACTCGCAATCCTCGGCCCCCGCATCGACGGCGGCTTCGAGCATCGCCTCGGGCGTCGCCGTGGCGGCATCGAACTCGATGGCGCCGAGCTTGTCGAACATGAAGGAGACGGAGCCGGTCTCGCCGAGATTGCCGCCGAACTTGGTGAAGATCGAGCGCACTTCGCTCGCGGTGCGGTTGCGGTTGTCGGTCAAGGCCTCGACGATGACGCCGACGCCGCCAGCGCCGAAGCCTTCGTAGCGCATGTCCTCGTAATTGGCGCCGCCCGCCTCCTGGCTCTTCTTGATCGCCCGCTCGATATTGTCCTTGGGCATGTTCTGGGCGCGCGCCGTCTGCACGGCGCCGCGGAGCCGCGCGTTCATGGTGGGGTCGGGCAGACCCATCTTCGCCGCCGCCGTGATCTCGCGGGCGAGCTTGGAGAAGAGCTTGGAGCGCTTCTTGTCCTGCGCCCCTTTGCGAAACTGGATGTTCTTGAACTTCGAATGGCCAGCCATGGCCCTCAAGCGTCCTTGTTGGTTAGCGGCCTTTGCGTCAGGCCGCGACTTATAGTGCATGATCTGGAAAAGTGGGAACCGGTTTTCCGACAAGATCATGCTCAAAGAACCTAGAGCGACCTTGCGATTTCGATAGCGCTCTAAGGGCTGGAGCATCGGAAAATCCAGCCCAGATTGCCCTACCCGGACTGGCCCCTTTTAGCGAAGCCTTAACCCTAATGGCTCGACAACAGAAGGCTTGCAGACCGGACCGCGTGCGCCGTTTGGCGCGAAACTCGAGGGGGCTACCAATGACGCAAACATGGAAGGCGAACGCCGCCAAAGCACAAGACAAGGTGATGCCCACCATGACGCTCTCGGAGCTCTGCGGCGAGGCCGCCGATCACGTCGCCAGGGCGCGCGTCGCCCTGTTCGACGAGAGCGGCAATGCCGACCGCGCGCTTCTCCATCTCGACGAGGCGATCTTCTGCTTACGGCGCCTCTTGGCCCATGGCCGGGCGTCGGGCATCAACGGCGCGGGCGCCAAGCTCCGCTCGGCTTGAATCAGGCATACTCGCTCATGCTTCGAGACGCGCCCCAAAGGGCGCCCCTCAACATGAGGCCCTCACCCTGAGGAGGCGCGCAGCGCCGTCTCGAAGGGTGAAGCCCCCAGGTTCACGACGTCTCCGTCTCAGACAGCCAGAACGCAGGCTCGGTCTGCGATAGCCTGCCGCCGAGCCGCACAGGCGCGATGGCGCGGGCGAGACCCGTCGCGTCGTCGACGTCGATGCCGACCCCGCACAGGGTCGCTTCCCCGAGCGCAGGTGCGAAGCGCCCGGTCGGGATCTTGGTGAGGAAGCGGCTGAGCGGCTCCTCCTTGTCCATGCCGAGCACCGAATCGAAATCCCCGCACATGCCGGCGTCGCTGATATAGGCGGTGCCGCCTTTCAGGACCTGCTCGTCGGCCGTGGGCACATGGGTATGGGTGCCGATCACGCCGCTTGCGCGCCCGTCGACGAAATGCCCCATGGCCTCTTTTTCCGAGGTCGCCTCAGCGTGGAAGTCGATGACGATGGCGTCGGCGCCGGTCTTCAGGCTGCAGGCTTCGAGTTCGCGCTCGACGGCGCGGAAGGGGTCGTCAAGGTCGGCCATGAACACCCGCCCCATGGCATTGATCACGAGCACGTCGGCACCGGTCTTGGCCTTGAACAGCCCGACGCCCTTGCCAGGGGTACCTTGCGGGAAATTGATGGGTCGCAGCAGGCGCTCGTGGCGCTCGATGAAGACAAGCGCCTCGCGCTGGTCGAAGACGTGGTTCCCCGTGGTCACCACGTCGGCGCCGGCGTCGAGAAGCTCGATCAGGATCGCTTCCGAGATGCCGAAGCCGCCGGCGGCGTTCTCGCCGTTCACCGCCACGAAATCGAGGCGGTAGCGCTCGCGCAGTTTCGGCAACGCCTCGATGACCGCGCCGCGCCCGGACCGGCCGACCACGTCCCCCAGAAACAAGATACGCATGCCTGCCGCCGATCCGCCTCACGTCTCCAAAGGCGTCAATACCGAATCGCGGCGTGCGTCGCCAGTTTTGTTGGATTTGGGGGCGGACGGGGTTCGGCGAGAACCTCGAAAGAGGGGCGAGGCCACGATGGCCGTCGGAGCGTAGACCCCGGATTTCCCTACATATGTAGGTGGGCGCCAAGTGACGAAGACCACGGTCCCCGCCAGGGTCGGCTCCCTTAGGATCTTATAGGGCCCTGGGATTGTGCTCCTAACGCACCTCGCAGCCCGCCGCCTCAGACTATACCGGAAGAAACCGATCAAAGCGACTAACCAAGCTAAGAGCGCTTCGCCGGGCTGATGACCGGGCTCGCTTCACTGCCGAAGCGCTCATTCAGCAACTCCAGCCGGTCAGCCGCGGCGCTGACCCTGGCGGCGAGGTCCGCCTTGAAAGACTTCGCCGATTCGTCTCCTGCCGATTTGTCGCGGCGGGCTTCGGCCAACGCCGCCTTCATCTCCTGCATCTGACGCCGAAGCTCCCAAAACTCGTCGATGACGAACAACGAGGCCATGAGGATCAGCCGGTCGTCGCCGACCTGGCCGAACTTGCGCTTCATCGTGTCGACATGGGAGCCGAGATATTCGGCGAGAGCGATGAGATGGGTCTCCTCGCCCTCCCCGCATTCGAGCCGATAGGTCCGGCCGTTCAACGTGACGCTGACTTGTCCCATGCGAAACCCCCGCTTGCAGTTTATCCCGGCACCGCCGGCATCAGTTCCTTGAGCGTTCCCATCAGCGCCTCGAGCCGGTCGGAGACCTCGTCGTTGGCGGCTTGGAGGCGGCGCACCCGATTGCGCTCGGCATCGAGATCGAGGAGCAGCCGGTCGCGCTCCTCGGTCAGGAAGCGCACCTGCTCTTGTAGCGCTGCGGCGGAAACGCCGCCCTCACCTTCCGCAAAGACCCGGCGCAGGAAACCTTCAAGCTCGTCGACGGAGGCATCAAGACGATCCGCCGCCTGCTGCAGAGCATCAGGATGAGTCATCGCGCTGCTGGCCCTCCCCGCTCGGCCCGCCCCTTCATGCCAGCAA
>DASYIU010000034.1:0-3357 GCA_035997285.1 Methyloceanibacter sp.
TTAGGAATCTGATGCTCTATCCAACTGAGCTACGGGGTCTTCGCTCTATCGACGCGTGAACGACCTGACCGGCATCGCGCCTCATGGCGTAGCATAGACGCCGTCCGGCTGGAGCCGCGTAATGTATAGGCGCGCGGTGGATCGTCAAAGGGGCTATGACACGCTGGGGACGGGGTCTCTTAGTGGCCCTAAGCACCGGGGTCCCTGCCGGCGGTTCTTGCCGAGATTTAATGCGTAGGTTTTCTTCACCTTGATAAGATGTGCGCGACTTCGGTAGCACGCGCCCTCGGTGCCATTCGTTACTCTGCATTCCTGCTCCTTTCCGAACATGATGCGTATCTCCGCCTCAGCTTCGGCGGCAAGACTGGCGTGAGGTGCAAACCTTGGAGATTGAAATGCCCCTCTTGGCGTTGGCTTTGGCTGTTGGAACAGCCGGCATGGCGATGGGCGCCGATCTCACGGGAAGCGAGTGGCGTCCGAGTTTCATCGTCGCTTCCGAGCTCCCCGACAAAACGCGCATGGTGGTGAAGTTCAACCCGGGCGGCGAGATCACCGGCAACGGCGGCTGCAACCACTTCGCCGGCTCCTACACGATCTCTGGCAACGCCATCAAGATCGGCCCGCTGATGTCGACGCGGATGGGCTGCCCAGGGACCATCCGGCTGGAAGGCGCCTTCTTGGGCGCACTTCAGGCGGCCACGACCTTCGAGCAAGACAGAACCAAGCTTGTCCTGTTCGATGCGACGGGCACCAAGCTTGCCCAGTTCGTCCGCTCCGACGAGGACTGAGGCGCCCGCCTACCCAATCAGAAACCCTTATCCGTGCAGGTCTTCACGCACCCGTAAAAACCGTGGGGCGACGGGCATTGGTTCGAAGCGAGCTTGCAAGGCTGACACTGTATCATGCAGCGGGCATGACGCTTGTTGTAGTCTGAGTAGTCCGGTCCTGGGCCGCCTTCGGCAGCGCACGCGTTGCGACAGTCCTTGTACTCGGTCCCGGTCAAGGGCGAGCAGCGCTTGTGACAGGGATCGATGGTCTGAGTGACCAAAAGCACAGCCCCAGCCTTCGCGGCCGGTCCCGTGCGAGCAATCTCAGGACCGGCGAACGCCAGCGACGAAGCCAGCATGACGACGGCGAAGATCGCGACCACGCCCGCAATCCACCGCTGAAGCGCATTTGGGCGATGCATGGCAACCCCCCAATTATGACAACCGTTCAAATCTACAGGCCGGCGTGATCGCCAACAATCCCGGCCGCCGCTATGCTCGGCATGTTCGGATCTAGGAGATTTCTCGTGGCCCGTCTCGTCTTTGCATCGTTGATCACATTCGGAATCCTGGTCGGCATGGTGATCGGCGTGGTCCTCGCCGCCATGGTGTGGATGGGCGAGGTCAACCTGACCTTCGCAATCGCCCTCACCGTGGTGATCAATCTTCTCATCTGGCTGATCAGCCCGTGGCTGTCGGACTTAACTCTGCGATGGTTCAACAAGCTCGAGTTCCTCGATGACGCGACGGTCAAGCAGCGCTATGCCGGCGTGCAACAGCTCATTCATCAGGTGGCTGACGAGTATCGCTTCACCGCGCCGAGGATAGGCTTCATTCCCGACCGCAACCCGACCGCCTTCACCTATGGGCTCTTGCGATCCAACGCCCGCATTGTGGTCACGCAAGGCATTTTCGAGTTCCTGAGCGAGGACGAGCAACGCGCCGTCGTGGCGCACGAGCTCGGCCACATCGTCAATCGCGATTTCATTCTGATGACCATGGCCGGCATGCTGGTGCAGATCCTCTACCAGGTCTATGCGGCGCTCGGGCGCAGCAGAAGCAGCGACAGGAAGGGCAAAGGCGCCATGATCGGCCTGGCGGCCTTGCTCTGCTACTATATCGGCATCTATCTGCTGCTGTATCTCAGCCGCACGCGCGAATATCTGGCCGACGCCTTCTCGGCGAGCCGCATCGAGCCTCGGCATCTGGCAAGCGCGCTCATCAAGATCGCTTACGGCATCGTGGCAGTCGAGGACACCGAGGCCACGCAGAGCCTGTTGCGCAGCACGCGGCATCTTGGCGTCATCGACGTCAAGAACGCCCGCTATGCCGGCCTCCTCGCCGAGAGCGCCGCGAAGAGTCCCGGTTCAGCCGCCGAAGCCATGCTGTTCGACACTTACAATCCTTGGGCCGTTCTCGTTCAGCTCAACTCCACCCATCCTCTGACGGGGCGGCGGGTCGCGCGTCTCGGCGAGATCGCCAAGGGCAAAGGGCAAAGTTTCGGCGACTACGACGTCGAGGCTGCCGCGCGCCGCGTGCATCTCGATCGGGGGAAGCTGTGGGGCCAATTCCTGGCTGAGCTTCTCTTGCTGCTCGCGCCGATACTGTTGGGGCTGGTAGTGGCGATCATGGGCGCCTGGCAGCTCGTGCCGGCCGCCATTGCCGCCGGCGTGCTCGCGACGCTACCCTTGCGCTATCCTTTCGGCACGCCCTCAGGCACGACGGTGATGGCGCTGATGAGCGATGCCGCCGCCTCGCCCGTCCGTGGACAGCCGGTCATCCTCGAAGGCAAGGCCATCGGCCGCGTGCAGGCGGGCTTCGTCGCCGGCGAGGACGTCATCTTCCAGGACAGGACCGGCCTCATGGCAGTCGACTTCCGCTCGATGCTGGGCGTGATCGGCGATCTGTTCGCCGGGTGGAAGCGCGTGCCGAAACAGCTCGACCAGCCGGGCTCGGCGACCGGCTGGTTTCGGCGCGGCATGGGAGGCTATCTCGTGCTCAGCGAGCTCAAGACCACGGCCGGCGCGCTCAAAGCGCGGCCGTTCTTCTGGCAGGTCCTGCTGTCACTGATTGTCATCGTCGTGAACGTCTTCGTGGTCGTCGCCGGGTAAACTCAAGGGCGAGGCGTGATGGAGCACCTTTTGCATGCACAAATACGACAAACGTAACTTTCCCGTCGACAAGGTGCGGCGTTATCTCGAGCCGGGGCCAATCGTGCTGGTGAGCTCGGCGTGGCGTGGCAAGACCAACACCATGACCATGGGGTGGCACATGGTCATGGGGTTCGAACCCGGCTGCTACATCTGGGATGAAAATCACAGCTTCGACATGGTCCGCAAAAGCCGGGAATGCGTCATCAACATTCCGACGGTGGATCTCGGCGCAAAGGTCGTCGCCATTGGCAACAGCTCGGGACGGGACATCGACAAGTTTGCCGAGTTCGAACTCACCGCGGTCCCCGGTGCTCAGGTTAACGCTCCGCTGATCGGGGAGTGCTATACGAGCTTTGAGTGCACGCTCGCCGACGCGAAGCACATTCCGACCTATAGCCTATTCGTCTTCGAGGTCGTCAAGGCGCACGTGGCGGCGT
>DASYIU010000035.1:0-15172 GCA_035997285.1 Methyloceanibacter sp.
CGGGAAGCATCCAGCAAAGGAGCGCTATCTTAGCCATTCTCGGAATGGCGTTGAGCGGCTGCTACGCGCAGCCGCAAACCTATCTGGATGGCCCACCGATTCTCCCGAGTAGTCGTCAACCCCTCAAAGCTGAAGCGTCCGTGGCACGCGTAAGTGCGCCAGAGGCACAACCGCTCGTCCTTGTCTCGGATGAAGCACCCGTCCCAAACGACGATACTCTCACTCTTGCCGGGGCCGTTCGTCGCGCGCTTCGCTTCAGTCCTGCCATTCATGCGGCAGCCTTGGAAATCGATGCGAAGCGAGGCGAGGCTATCCAGGCAGGACTGAGGCCCAATCCTGAGCTTGGCGGTTGGAGTTGGAACGTTGGGGAGGACCCAGCGGAAGAAGCGCTCGACGTGTCTCAGCTCTTTGAACTCGGAGGCAAGCGGCTCAAGCGCCTTCGCGCGGCCGACCTCGATATAGGCGTGACCGCGTGGGACTACGAAGCAGCACGCTTGCGCGTCACCAGCGACACCGCGCAAACCTTCGTGGACGTTCTCGCCAGCCAGGATCGGATCACCATCCTGAAGGAGCTTCAATCTGTCGCCGAGACGTTCAGTAGTGCGGTGAGCGAGCGGGTTCAGACAGGCGGTTCTAATCTTGTCGACGTCAAACGCGCTCAAATAGAGGTCACGCGCGCAAAGGCCAAACTGAGCGAGGAGAACGCCGTCTTGGCCGTGGCCAAGCGGCGACTGGCAAACAATTGGGGATCGCGGAACGCCGACTTCAGCATCGCCAAAGGCGAGCTCACCTCGACCGACTATATCCCTTCACCTGGGCAAATCGGTGGCTATCTCGATTCCAATCCTGATATCGCGCGTTGGGCAGAAGAGATGGTGAGACGAGAGGCCGTGTTGGACTTGGAGCGGGCTAAAGCGATTCCGGATCTCACCCTTACTGCCGGGGCCAGGCGTATCGAAAGCAGCGATGATACGGGTGCCGTTCTGCAACTCTCGGTGCCACTGCCGCTGTTCAATCGAAACCAGGGCGATATCGCGGCCGCTCAAGCGCGCATCCTCAAAGGGCAACATGAGAGCCTTGCTGCACGGGTCGCGGTGAATGCCGTCTATCTCGAGGCCTATTCCAGACTCGCCGCGTCTTCGGAGAGACTCAAGGCGCTTGAGAAGGAGATCCTGCCCTCTGCTCAAGAAATCTACGACGCGACCAGCAAGGGTTACTCCGTCGGTGGCTTCGATCTCCTGAACGTGTTAGACGCGCAGCGAACGGTGTATGCGACCCGGCTCGAAATCGTGACCGCACGCGCGGAGTTTCAAAAAGCGAAGGTGGAAATTGAGGCGTTGACCGGGCGCGGCCTAAAGGAGTTCTGAGGGCCAACCCCAGGAGCGAGCGCCTTTTTTTCGCGCGCGGGCGGTGGCAGACTCTCCCCATGGCCGAGGAGCTTGCGCGCAAGGCTGGGGACGCGGCGGACGAAGAATCGATCGCCAAGGCGCACGCGGTCTACACGCCCTTCATGCTCTCCATTTACGACGTCCTCGTCCATGGCCTCTCCAACCGTTTCGTCTGGCGTTGCCCGACGCGCCGGCTGGTCGGGCTTTACCGCGCCGGCCTCTCGGCCAATCATCTCGAGGCTGGCGTAGGCACCGGCTTCTTTCTCGACCGCGCGGGCGGAGCTCAGCTCAACCGCCTCGTCCTGCTCGACATCAATCGCCATTGTCTCGAGCGCGCCGGGCGAAGGCTCGCGCGCTTCAGGCCGTCCCTTTACCAAGCGAACCTGCTCGCCCCGATCAAGCTCGACTTGGCGGCGTTCTCATCGGTCGGGCTCACTTACGTGCTGCATTGTCTCCCCGGCACAATGAGCGAGAAGCTGAAGGCGGTCGATCATTTGCGGAAGCTGATGGGCAAGTCTGCTGTGCTGTTCGGTGCGACGATACTCGGGCGCGGGATGGCGCCGAACCGTGCGGCGAGAGCGCTGCTCGATCTCTATAACGCGAAGGGCGTGTTCAATAATCGCGAGGACGACATGGCCTCCCTGTCGGAGGGCCTAAAACAGCGTTTCGACGAGGTCGAGATCGAGATGGAAGGCTGCGTTGCGTTGTTCCGCGCCAGCTGACTATCACGCGGGGCAAGCACCCGTGCACGCGTGGTCAAGCGGCCCTTTTCGCCAAGCAAACCTACGTCCGCCTTGCGATGGTCATTAACCTGCCGCTTACCATGCGAAGTTTCGCCCCGGTTCATTGTTAACCCCCGGTAAGGGTAGGGCACTACCCTGGGGCCGTGAGCGCTTGGTCCATGCACCTTTCGTGCTGAGCGCGGCGACGGACCGAGCCTCCAATCGTGAGGGAGTCTGTTATGCGTACGCGATTGAACCAGGCCTTGGCTCTTGCTGCCGTGTTGACGGCCGGCGCCACGGCCTCAAGCCCTGCTCGGAGTGCCGATCTGCCGCCCGAGGCGTTGCCCCCGGTCTATGGCGAGCCGCTGCCTCCGCAAAACGTCTTCGAAGGCTGGTGGCTCGGAGGCACCATCGGCGGCGCCACCATCAACTACGATTTCGCCCCTGACAGCGGACAAATCGATTCGAACGGAATCCTGGGCGGCGTGGTCGGCGGCTGGAGCTGGCAGAACGGCCCGGTCGTGGTCGGCGTCGAAGGGGACTTCTTCGGCGCCGATATCAGCGGCAGCCGCCACTTCAATAACGGAGCGAACGAGGCAAATCCGAACATCGACACCATGGCCGACTTGCGGCTGCGCGCGGGTGTCACGGTCATGCCGCGGGTGCTCCTCTTCGCCACTTTCGGCGGCGCTTGGGCCAATACCGACCTGCCGGTCACCGGCTTGGGCGGTGGCTCGGGCAGTGCGGACTTCTTCGGCTGGAGCGTCGGCGGCGGCGCCGAGGTTGCGCTCAACCCGCATTGGAGCGCCCGCTTCGACTACCAGTTCACCGATTTCAGTTCGGAGACGGTGAACTATCCGGGCGGCTCCGTGACCTACGATCCCGACGCCAATAGCTTTCGCGGCTCGGCCATCTATCGCTTCTAGGGTTGGGTCCGCCGCTACCGGCGCGCGGTCGCTGCCTCACGGCGTGACCGGGGGCACCTCGATCTTGCTCGCCCGGCAGAGTCGCGACTGGTCCTCATTGACGCCGCACTTACGGGGGAAGAGATCGCGGCCGAAGCAGACCCTGATGTCGAGCAGGTCAGCGCCACGGCAGCTTACGGAAAACATCTCGGGCTTGAGCCAGGGATTGGCGCTCGCGAATTCGCGCTCGATCTCTTCGGCGGAAACAACGCGCTGCGGTCCCGGGGCAAGAAAGTGCTCCGGCACGCTCACGCGCTCGTAAAGCTCACGCGCCACGCCAAAATATTGCGCGGGCTCAAGGCCCGAGCAAGTTCCGTGCGTGCGGTATTCATGGATGATGAGGCTCTTGCTCGGCATGAGGTCGCGCATCTCGTCGATCACGTGCGACGGCACCCAAGGCCGCTTGCCCGTGGGGCAATCTTCCGGCCAGCCCTTGGCATATTGCGGCCACAGTCCATGCAGGACGAAGGCGCGAGGCTTCGAGGTGCCGCATTCCCCGTCGTGCCGGAAGCGGCCCTCGCTCCGGCAATAAGACGGTGCCCAGCCGAGCACGAGCGCGTAGTAGTCGAACGCACCAGGTTTGTCGTGCCAGCCGGCAGGTGCCGCGCTCGTAGCGAGCCCAGCTGACAGCGCGATGAGGAAGGGGAGGGCGAACCTAGGTCGCATCGACATCGATCGCACCGAGCTCGGCCAGGATGCGCGCCCAGCTCCGGGCGCCTTTGTTGAAGCTCCTCAGATTGTACTTCTCATTCGGCGAGTGGATGCGGTCATCGTCAAGGGCAAAGCCTATGAGGAGCGAGTCCATGTCGAGCCGCGAGCGGAAGGATTCGACGATAGGGATGGAGGCGCCGCAACCGACGACTATGGGGGGCTTGCCCCATTCCGCTTCAAGCGCATGGGAAGCAGCGCGAAAGGCCGGCGCCAGCGTGTCGAAGCCGACAGCCGGCGACCCGCCGTCGCCCTTGAACGACGCGCTTGCATCGGGGGGCAAGAGGTTCTCGACGAAGCGATGCAGGCCATCGAGAATCTTATGCGGGCTCTGGCCCGGAACGAGGCGGAAAGACAGCTTGGCAGTAGCGTGCGAGGGGATCACCGTCTTGGTCCCCGGCCCGCCATAGCCGCCGACGATGCCGTTGATCTCGGCCGTCGGGCGCGACCAGAGCTGTTCCAAGACGCTAAAGCCCGTCTCGCCGGCCGGCTCGCTCAGGCCAATCCCTGCGAGAAAGCCTGCTTCATCGAAACCGAGCGAGCGCCAGGCGGCGAGCTCGGTGGGCAACGGTTGGCGAACCCCGTCGTAAAAGCCGGGAATGGCGATGCGGCCCTGATCGTCGTGCAGCGCGGCGAGGATCCCGGCGAGAACGTGAAGCGGATTGCGGGCCGGGCCGCCATAAAGGCCCGAATGCAGATCTCTCGATGGACCGGTGATGGTGACCTCGGAGAACGCAAGCCCGCGCAGGAAGGCGGTGATGGCGGGGGTGTCGGCATCCCACTGTCCGGTATCGCAGACAAGAGCGATGTCGGCCTTGAGCTCTTCGCCATGGGCGGCGAGGAAAGGGGCGAGGCTCGGGCTCCCCGATTCTTCCTCGCCCTCGATGAGCACGCTGACGTCGACCGGGAGCGCGCCATGCTCGCTGAGCCAGCCGCGGCAGGCCTCGATGAAGGTCATCAGCTGGCCTTTGTCGTCGGAGGCGCCGCGGGCGACGATGATGGTGCCGTAGCGCGGGTCCTCGACAAGACGGGGGTCGAAGGGCGGCGCGCTCCATGCCTCCAGTGGATCAGGCGGCTGGACGTCGTAATGGCCGTAGAACAGCACGCGCACCGGGGCTCGCTCGCGAGCCTTCGCCCGCCAATGCCCGACCACCATCGGCTTGCCCAAGGTCGGCTCGACCCGCGCGTCAAATCCGATCTCGCTCAAGGCCTCCGCGCAGCATTCCGCCGCTTCGATGCAAGCTTCGTGATGAGCGGGGTCGGTCGAGACGCTCGGGATGGCGAGCAGCCTGAACAGCCGCTCCAGCGCCGCCGCCTCGTCGTGGGCGAGCCGGTCGAGCACGCGCCCAAGCGCGCGGGCAGAGGACTGAGATCCGTTCATCGCCATGGCGCGTGGCCAAAGCCCGCTCGCCCATTCGGCCGGGCGCGCCGAGGATGGATCCCACCGCCGCTAATGGCGCTCAACACGCCGCGAGTGGAGCGGATGGGTTCAAAGTTCGAATGTGGGGGAGAGCTATTCGCCGAGCTGCACGTTGGTGGCTTGCGGACCTTTACCACGGCGGTCTGGCTCGGTTTCGAAGGATACCCGCGCCCCCTCGTCGAGCGCCGGCAGACCTGACTTCTGCAATGCTGAAATATGCAGGAAAACATCCTTGCCGCCATCGTCCGGCGTGATGAAGCCGAACCCTCGAGAATGATTGAAGAACTTGACGGTCCCGGTCTGACGCATGGGAAGCTCCTTTTCCCCTTCCAGAAGGTCCGCCCGCAAGCGGCGTGCGGATGATCAGGCAAGTCTGGAAAACGGGATAAGAAACCGCGTTGCTTCCCAAGGAGCGTTTGCGGAAAATCTCCACCCGGGTTCGCAATCTGCCCGCAAAACGCCTCACTCTAGGGGCGCGAGCCCGCTAAGTGCAAGACCCATCTAGGTTTCGCGGCAGGCGAGGTTTTTCGTGACGCCGGGTGATTAATTTGGATAGGGATCGTGCAAGGGCGCGCTATTCAGCGGCTCGGGCGGGAAGTCGAAATGCGGCCCGAAATCTTTTGGCGCCGGAGGCATCTTGGCCGGCCCCCAAACGTCGCTGAGCCTCAGCGAATAGCCACCGATGCCGTTTCCACGGCCGCCCTGCATAGAATACGTGCCGGGACCTTGTTCGGCAGCTTCGCCTTTGTAGCGCTGCGCTTGCGCGTTTTGCATGGCGAACAGCAGGAAAGCGGCGCCCGCTAGGAACGCCATCAGAGGAAGAAACTTGCGAAGGGCGGGAAGTCGGGACATGTGACCTGCTAACTCGGTTGAAGGCGGAAAGGTTTCGAATCGTCCTGAATCTTGAGCGGCATGGGTTACCATCGCGTCACCGCACCTTCGCAAGCGTCGGATCGGATTGGGGGCTAACCGCAGACCTTGGCTGAGCTCTTGCAAACCGTGAGGGCACCCTTCTTCGCACAAGCGGTGGAGGCGGGTCCTTCCTTCACCAGCTTGAGCTTGTTCTTCTTCGCCCAGTGATTGACTTTGTGCTTGAGGTCCTTCAGCGACCTTGCGGAAACCTTGGATTCATTGAGACCGCGCGCCTTGGCTGAGACGACCGCGCAGCTTCCGGCCTGAACCGGCTGCGAAACGGCGGTGAAGGTGGCGACGGCGGCCAGCGCAACGCCAGCTACCAGCAACTTACGGATCATGGTGCTCCCCCAGGGTTGATGGTCTGGCGAGTGTGCCCGCCTCGTCGGAATATGCTATCTTTAGGTCACTCTGCCTAGCGCTTCCTTGCAACGCGCGAATTCCTCCTGGGAGTTCACGTTTTCCTGTTTTGCAACATTTCCGCGGGGTTTGCCCTTGTTGCACCGGCTCCGCGCGATTTTGTGACGCAAGCTCACCGGGCCGCCCGGGCGGCGATGCCGTTCCGCTAAAGCGACGTCCACAAGAAGTACCGCAACAAGAAGAAAAGCTACTACTACTACTACTACTACTACTACTACTAGTAGTACTATTACTACTAGTAGCGGCTTGAGGGGCCGGTGGGCGAGGAGCTCCTGCCTCTCCCTACAACAAAGCGCAAACACCGGACTTCGCACCCGGCGTTTGTCTTTGTTCTGTGCTCGAGGCGCGGGGTTGACGGAACTGCCGCAACCCCGCGCGAGGCTCGCCAAAACGCCTACCGATCCAGGAGAAGGTCCGGGACCGAAGACCGTTATGATGCTAGCGAGCGAGCGGATGTTGCTAACCTGCAGGGCGCTCGTGCGCCGGCTTCATGAAGCCCGGTGTCCTGCCGAGCATCGCATAGGGATGGGTGGCAGCTGACGCCACATGCATGGTGCCGCTCGAGGCTTTGGCGGCGGCACGGATCCTCTTGGCAGACGAAGCGACGCGGGCTTTGGAGCCCGCGCTTTTTGCCGCCATCTTTGCCGAGGCCTTTGCTGCCAGCTTGGTAGCGCGTTTTCCGGCATGAGACGGCTGCTCCGCCGCAGCCAACTTCACCTTCTCCTGCTGGACGCGGCTCTTGGCGAGCTGCTTCGTCTTGGAGGAGGCTTTCGACGCCACGACGGTGCGCTTGCCCGTGTGCGAGGCGAAGCTCTTCGCCTTGTGGGTCCGCGAGGCTACGGTCTTCGCCCTGGCAGGAGCCAAGGACGCGAGGGTCTCGAGCTTGGCGGCCGCTTCCGTTGTCGTGCTCTTCGTTTCGTCATGCGCCCGCGCATTGGCGCTTTCCGCAGCCGCCGCGGCCAAGCCCTTCTTGGCTTTGGAGGTAGCTTCACCCAAGGCGGCAAGGGCGCCGCCGTTGGCCTCAGCGGTCACCACCCGCACTTTCGCGGTCCCGGCATCGATCATCCCGATGCTCTCAGCCGCGGCCTTGGACAGGTCGATGATTCGCCCGCCGATGAACGGCCCGCGGTCATTGATTCGCACCACCACAGAACGGCCATTGGTCAGGTTCTCGACCAGCACCCTTGTGCCGAACGGCAGCGACCGATGCGCGGCCGTCAGCTCGTTGGGATCCATCTTTTCCCCATTTGCGGTGGTATTGGCTGGTAGCGAGTACCAGGAGGCATGGCCGAGCTGGTCGGCCTTGGCAACATCGATAGGCAGCATCGCAGCAGCGCCGAGAAGCCCCACCGAAATCATCTTGGCTCGCATTTTCATGCGTTTTGCTCCTTATTCGATTGTTTGGGAGGTTAAAGAGGCCAGCGAAGAGTCAAGCCGGCTGCACATGTTAGTGCGCTGCGTAAACTACCGAGCAACAAGGCGAAAAATCGGCTCCCCAAGGGTAATAGAAGGGCGATTTGGGGGCGAGTGGGATTTATCACCGTTAAGGTTGAATTAGGTGAGACTGGCCCCCATGGCGCGACTTGCTTCGGTGGGAAATGAAAGTCCTAGGGTGGCTTGCGGAAACCGGCGTCTCTTCAGTGGCGCACCGGACGATAGGACGCGCCCGTGGGGGACTCAGTGACAGCCATCCCTATCGCGACCGATGTCTTTCCCCCAAAGGCAGGTCGCGCCCGTTTCTTAAGCGTTCGTCATTCCTGCCTAATCCTTTGTCATCTCACGCCTAATCCTTGCCCTTTTCGATGTCTACTGTAGGAATGGTGTTCATACGAACACTAAGGAAATACCCAAGGAAGGACTTCGGGACCACCTGTGATGAAGCCGAAGAAAAAGACTCAGGAAATGCAGGAGAGCCAGCAGCTCTCCCCTGGCTCGTTTGCGCCGTCAGGCCGCGAGCCGATGACCGGGGCTCAGGCCTCCTACCTCAAGATGCTCGCCGAGGAAGGGCAAGAGCCAGCGGCCTTCGAGCAAGGCTTGAGCAAGCGGGAAGCCACGCGGCGGATCGATGCGCTCATGGAAAAGCTTAGGCTTGGCGAGTTGCCCCCGCATACGGATTAGAGTTGCCGTCCCTCGCGCAGGACTGACGCGTTGGCAGTGCGCAAGGATGTGGCGATGGCCGGATGGCGTTCGGCTGGTTTCCATTGGATTGCGGCCGGTCTTCTTGCCGCGAGTTGGCTCATTGCCGATGCTTATGGCAGCGCGATGGCTCTGACGCTCTCCTCCTCCGCTTTCGAGCCGGGCGGCAAGATCCCCTCGAAATACACATGCGAAGGCGACGACGTCTCGCCGCCGCTTTCCTTTGACGGCGTGCCGCAGGGCGCCAAGTCGCTCGCTTTGATCCTCGACGACCCCGACGCGCCGGACCCCAAGGCGCCAAAGCGCGTCTGGGTGCATTGGGTCCTCTACAATCTACCGCCGGACGCCAAAGGCCTTGCCGAGGATGCGAGCCGGGCCGGGCTTCCCAAGGGAGCCGCGAGCGGCGTCAACGATTTCAAAGAGGCTTCCTACAACGGCCCGTGCCCTCCGATCGGGCGGCACCGCTACTTCCACAAGCTCTATGCGCTCGACATCGCACTACCTGGCAAGGGACTTACCAAGGCCGCTTTCGAGGCCGCCATCAAAGGCCATGTCCTGGCGCAAGCGGAGCTCATCGGCACCTATCAGAAGGGCGATCCGTAAAAGCGGTGATCGACGACCACCCCTCCCTTGACTGACGCTCCCCCACTCGATTGATTGACGCCATGGCGAAACACTCCATGACCACCATTGTCTCTATGTCTGCCCGCGCCGCTCTGTGCGCCGCCGTGCTGATCGCTACCGCACCAAGCGCGTTTGCTGCCTGCCAGAGTCCCGCGGCCTTCGGCAGTTGGCTGCAAAGCTTCAAGAAAGAGGCTGTGGCGCAAGGGATCTCCCCCAACGTCGCGGCCGAGGCGCTCGACGGCCTCACTTACGATCCCTCCGTCGTTGCCAAGGATCGCGGCCAGGGGGTGTTTGCGCAGAGCTTCCTGCAATTTTCCGGACGCATGGTGTCGGGCAATCGCCTCAGCGTCGGTTCGTCCTTGCTCAAGAAGAACGCGGGGACCTTCGCCAGAATCCAGGAGCAATACGGTGTGCCGGGTCCCGTACTGGTCGGCTTCTGGGGGCTCGAGACCGATTTTGGCAAGGTGATGGGCAATATGGACACGCTCCGCTCCCTCGCCACGCTCGCTTTCGATTGCCGGCGGCCAGACGAGTTCAGGGAGCAGCTGCTCGATGCGCTGCGCGTCATCCAGCGCGGAGATCTCACGCCGAGCGAGATGCGCGGGCCTTGGGCCGGAGAGGTCGGTCAGTTTCAGTTCGTGCCCAGCGTCTACTTCAAATATGCCGTCGACTTCGACGGCGACGGCACCCGTAACCTCATCACCAACACGCCCGATGCGCTTGCCTCGGCGGCGAATTATCTCGACGGACTGGGCTGGAAGCCCGGTCAGCCGTGGATCGAGGAGGTGCGCGTGCCGGCCGACATGCCGTGGGACCAGACCGACGTTACCATCAAGAAGCCACGCGCCTTCTGGGCGCAGCACGGCGTCACCTATGCAAGCGGGAAGCCGATCCCCGCCGACAACGTGCCGACCGGCCTTCATCTGCCCATGGGGCGTAACGGCCCGGCCTTCCTGACCTATCCCAATTTCGACGTCTATCTCGAATGGAACAAGTCGCTCGTCTATTCCACGACGGCGGCCTATTACGCGAGCCGGCTTGCCGGCGCGCCCGCGCTCAGCCCTGGCAATGCAGAGACCTTGAGCCTGCCGGAGCTGAAGGAGCTGCAACAGCTCCTCGCCAAGCTCGGCTTCGACGTCGGAAAGATCGATGGGGTGATCGGTGCGCAGTCCCGCGACGCCATTCGCACCATGCAGATCAAGTTCGGTCTCCCGGCCGACGGGTATCCGAGCGCGGAGCTCTTAGACCGCCTCCGCAGCGGCTAATAGGCCGCGCTCAAAAAGGCGATCCCTCACGCCCTCCCACAAGGGAGGGGGTATAGTGATAGCCAGCAAAATCCACCTGCTCCTTGTCTCGCGAGGATAATCTCTGTGCCCTGGTCGACTGACGCTCTCGGCCCGGATTTCCAGGTCGCCGTGGATCAGTTGGTCGCGCGACTGAGAGCGCACGACGTGGGTGAGAACCCGCCCAAGCCCGGCGAGCCAATGCCCTCCTTCGTCTTGCCCGACGACAAGGGCCAACTCGTCAGCCTCGACACCCTCTTGGAAAAGGGTCCCGTGGCCGTTACCGTCTATCGCGGCCGTTGGTTCCCTATTGCCGAATCAACACCAAGGCGCTCGCCGAGGCGCAGGATCAGATCGAGGCCGAAGGCGGGCATATCGCTGCCATCATGCCCGACCAGCAACATTTCACGGCCGAGCTCAAGGTAGCGTCCGACGCTCCGTTTCCGATTCTGACCGATATCGACAACGGCTACGCGCTCTCCCTCAATCTTGCCTTCTGGGTGGAGGCGGAGATGCAGGAACTCATGACCGGCGCGGGCTGGGACGTCTCGCACTCGCAAGGCAGCAACACCTGGCTGCTTCCGGTTCCGGCCACTTTCGTCGTCGGCACCGACGGACAGGTCAAGGCCCGCTTCGTCGACCCTGACTACCGCAAGCGCGTGACCATCGAGGACCTGTTGGCGGCGCTCAGAAACGCGCACTAGACTCCGTAGCTCGACCAATCGTAGGCGCGCAGCATCTTCATCATGGCCGCCGCTACCGGCGTGCGCTGCCGCCCGGCGACGCCGTAGAGATGCACGGTGTGATTGATCTCGATGTCCTCCACGCCTATGCGCGGGTGGCCGTGCTTTGCGTGCTGCTGGGAGGCCGGTCATGCCGAAACCAAGCGCGCGCTAGAGCAACAGGCCTGGATCGGGGAGTGGGGCTTGCTCGACAGCGTGGTCCTGCACGAGCCCAGGCCCGGAGCCGAGCCCGCTGCGGAGGAGCCCGGCAAGCCTTCCGGATTTCAGGCCGGTCCCCACAAACTCGCTGCCGAATAGGGAGGCGGTCATGGGCGCATGCACAGGCATATCGGCGATCCAGCTCTTCGCAATGGTCTTCAGCTTTCTGCTCGCCGTGCTCTTTCTCGACGTGTTCTGGGTCAGGGTCGCGGAAGAGTTGCATCACGGCGATGTTGCCGGCGCGCTCAGGAAGCATTGGTGCGGCCGGCGCCGCCATTCTGCTCCTGCTCTGGGTCGGCTCCTGAACCAATGGCGGGCTGTAGATCTCCCCGTTTCCTCAGCGAAAACGCCAATGGCCGGCATCGTCCTCGGGTCAACCCAAGGACAGTGCCAGCCTCAAGCGCGGCGCAAAAGGCCCGGCGTGGTGAGGCTTTTGCCTTGGCTATTTGATGGGCGTGGAGATCGGTGGCGGCGGCAGCTCGGTGATATAGCCTTGCTGGCAGTGATGGAAGCAGCCGCCCAACGTCATGGATGCGGCCATGACGGCAAGAGTAACGATGGTGCGCATAGCTTGATCCCTCTACTGGTACTTCACTCGACTCGGGTACGCGATACTCCGTCCATCTCACCGCGATATGCTTAGAAAAGGGTTAATGCGCGAGCCATTTTTGAACCGGCACTCTACCGCGCTGAAAGAAAAAGCCCGACGAGAAGCCGGGCTTTTGCAAGGTTCGCAAGGCGCGCGGAGCCCTGGGAAACCTCAAGTCGATGCGGCGTCCCCATTCTTGCCTTCGCCGGGGGCGCTGGAGCGGAAGGAGACGACCCACTGAAAACGCCATCTCTCCGCCCAGTGAATTATGGGGCGCCTGCCCATGTGGCTCATTGCGCTGGATCAAAGACAGGGGGAGCCGCAGAGGACCGCTCCGGTTACCGCGCCATCGCTTCCGGTGCCATTGGCGTCTTGAGAAAGACGGCAAGCAGGGAAGCGACGAGGAGCGATACGGCGATGCCGCCGACGCATGCGGTCCAGCCGAACATGTCGAAGATCACGCCGAGCACGGCGCTGCCGATCAGGCCGCCGAAGAAATAGCTGGCCAGGTAAAGCCCGCTTGCCGAGCCGCGGTCGGGCGTCGCCGCGCGCCTGACGAAGCCGGTGGCGCAGGCTTGCGCGAAGAAGGTGCCGGCACCGACCAGCACCATGCCGATCAGCACGGCGGGAAGGCATGGCAGGATCAAGAGCGGGAGGCCGAGGACTGCCACCAAGAGCGCCGCCCAGAACGTCGGCCGCGTGCCGAAGCGTTTCACGGCGCGGCCGGCAAGCGGCGTGGTGGCGATGGCTGGCAAGAACGGTTTAACGCGAAGGGCTTCTATCCCGCGACGAAGGCTCGCCTTCCGCGCTTGGAATCGTGCGTGCTCACGTAGGCGTCAGCGTCGCGAGGCTGGCGGTGAAGGCCTGAATGCGGGCGATGTCGTGATATTCGGTGAGCTTGACCGGCCAGCCGTCCTCGAACGTCCAGAAATTGGCGATCATCGTCTCAAGCTGCGTCCCCGTCTCTCTGTGCCGATAGTGGACGGGGATCTCAAGGCCGGGTCGCTCGTGTCGAAGCGCAGGAAGTCGAACTGGCTGGCGATCAGGCCCAGGCGCTCGATGGGGGGAGCCTTGCCGTGGCAAGCACCGCCCAAGGATGAATTTCGGTCGGGATGTGAATCATGTGGCAGAAATCGTCGGGCAGATAGCTTGCCAGCCAATCAAGATCTTGCACCCGCCAGGCGTCGTAAATATCGCCGATGACGGTCTCGGTCTTGGTCACGAATGCCCCCTCCCACGACTCAGACCGACACTAACATCTGAGTCGGGCGTGAGCCGTCCACCGGCATTTGTCCGGGGTGCCCGCGCCGTCGTTTGCCGCGTTCGGCTGTGATAGCCTGGGGCACGGTGACAATGATGCAGCCCGATCTACGCCCCATGCTCGCCACCCTCACCGACAAGCCCTTCGACGACCCCGGCTGGGTCTTCGAGACGAAGTGGGACGGCTTCCGCGCCATCGCCGTAGCGGTGCCCGGACGCGCGTCGCTCTTTTCGCGCAACCTCAACGACATCTCGAAGAAATATCCCGCAATCTGCCAGGCTCTAAGCGCCATCGAGCACGAGGCGGTGCTCGATGGAGAGCTCGTCGCGCTCGATGCCGACGGCCGCTCGCGCTTCCAGCTGTTGCAGAATGCCGAGCGGGAGCCTGCGCGCCTGCTCTATTGCGTGTTCGATCTCCTCTATCTCGACGGCAAGGATTTGCGCGGGTTGCCGCTCCTCGAGCGCAAGGAGGCGCTTGAGAAGATCCTGTCGAAAAGCCCGCTCCTGCTTTACAGCGCCCATGTGACGGGTGCTGGGATCAAGGCCTTCAACCGCGCCAAGCGCCTCGGCGAGGAAGGCGTCATGGCCAAGCTCGCCACCAGCCGCTACCGCTCGGGGATGCGCACGCGCGAATGGCTGAAGGTCAAGGCGAGCCAAGAGCAGGAGGTGGTGATCGTCGGCTTCACCGCGCCGCGCCGCTCACGCAAATATTTCGGCGCGCTAGTGCTGGCGGTGCGCGAGGGCAAGGGATGGACCTATGTCGGGCGCGCTGGGACCGGGTTCGACGCCGAGATGCTGCGCTCGGTCCACGCCAAGCTCGTTCCGCTCATCACGAAGGTCAATCCGATCGCCGAGAAGGTGCCTGACGCAGCCAACACCACCTGGGTAAAGCCGAAGCTCGTCGCCGAGGTGAAGTTCACCGAATGGACGACGGCCGGCGAGATGCGCCACCCGGTGTTTCTCGGCTTGAGGACCGACAAGAAGGCGACCGACGTTGCGCGCGAGCTGCCAAACCCCCGAACGGCCCCCTAGCTGCGAATCCTCCTGCATCCTTGGCTGCAAATCTGTTCGGGAGTGTATGCTTTTCTACAACCTCAAAAGGAAGGCCGCCATGTTCTTTGCCAGCAGCCGGTCGAATGTGGTCAGAGAGGCCAATTCTGTCGCAGGGTTTGGGCTCGACCCGGAGTTTGCGGAAACGCTTTCGGCGCTTCTTGCGAAGTGCCGCGCGGCGGGGCTCGATTTCAGGATCTCCTAGGGGCTGCGCACGCCCCAGAAGCAAGCCAGGAGCCTGGCTAGGCTAAAGAGCAAACGCGCCAATCCGAAAAACGGCCGCCGCAAGGTGCCTGGTCGCCACGCTCCACGGTTAGTACGGGCGCAACTACCGGCTCTTGCCTTTGAAGGTGTGGGTGCCGGGCTTGCCGCCCTTTGAGCGGCCGCGCGACTTCTTCAGCAGTGGGATCTCGCGATTATGCGGTCCCATCTCATCGAGCGTCGGCTTGTGCGGCCGGGTCAACGGATTCGGTGAGCCCCTCACCCCGGCCCTCTCCCCACCGGGGAGAGGGGGCTCAAGAGGCAGCCCCGAACTACCCCTCTCCCCTTGGGGGAGAGGGTAGGGTGAGGGGGTTTCAAAAGATGTTTCCAATTCCGATTGCCGCGCCAGAGGATCGTTGGCTATTGCTAGCTCCATCTGGCGCAAACGCTTGACCTCATCGCGAAGCCGCGCCGCCTCCTCGAATTCGAGGTCGGCCGCAGCGGCGCGCATGCGCTTCTCCATATCGGCGACCACCGCTTCGAGATTGTGGCC
>DASYIU010000036.1:0-6370 GCA_035997285.1 Methyloceanibacter sp.
GGGAGGGTGGTTTCGCGCAACAGCTGACGCGCCCGTTCGAGCCTGAGCCACCGGTAGTGCCGATGGATGCCGTGGCCGATGTGGCGATGGAACAGCCGCTCGAGCTGGCGGAGCGAGATGCCGGCGCGGGACGCGAGCGCCGCGCGGGCCTGGGGCGTCTCAAGGCTCGTCTCCATGGCGCGCAGCACGCCGAGCAGCTTCTCGTCGGCCACGCCGAGCCGATAGCGAAGGTCCATGCGCTGCGGGCCCATGCCCTCGCGGATATGGGTGTGCAGGAACCAATCGCCGACCGCGGCGGCGAGCTGCCGCCCGTGGTCGCGCTCGATCAGGGCGACCATCATGTCGAGCGCCGAGATGCCGCCCGAGCAGGTGATCCGGGTGCCGTCGATCTCGAACAGCGACGGCACCACGGTGATGTCGGGGAAGGCCTCGCGGAACGCGGGCAGGTGCTCCCAGTGAAGCGTCGCCCGGCGTTGATCGAGAAGCCCCGCCTTGGCGAGGATGTAGGGGCCGCCGGAAATGCCGCCGATGGTGACGCCCTTTCGGGCAAGGCGCCGGAGCCAGGCGAACACACCCCGGTCCTCGAAGGTTGCCGGGTTGCCGCCGGCGCACACGAACACCATGTCGGCGTCGCGATCGGCGCCCGTGCCGCAATCCGGGATGATGGCGACGGCGTTAGAGGCGATGACAGGCTTGCCGCCGGGAGCGGCGTGCCACCAGCGGTAAAGCTCCTGGCCGGAGAGCAGGTTGGCCGCCCGCAATGGCTCCATCGCCGCCGCGTAGGACATCAGCGCAAAGCCCGGAACCAGCAGGAAACCGACGGTTTGCGGCGATCCTTGCGGTGCCCCAGCGGAAGGTTGTTTCTCGCCCATGGCGGAAAATGTCAAGTAAGCGTCGCGAAATGTCAATCGGCGCGCGGAGACGGGCGCAAGATGGTCCCATGCGGTATTCGGTCGGAAGCCTGCTCGCTAATGCCGTCACCGGCAATCGCGGCTGGAAGCCGCTCTGGCGCGAGCCCGAGCCTAAGCCCGCTTATGACGTGGTGATTGTCGGCGGCGGCGGCCATGGCTTGGCCACGGCGCACTATCTCGCCAAGGAGCATGGCATCACCAATGTCGCCGTGGTGGAGAAGTCCTATCTCGGCTCCGGCAATGTCGGGCGCAACACCACCATCGTCCGCTCGAATTACCTGCTCCCCGGCAATGTGCCTTTCTATGAATGGTCGATGAAGCTCTGGGAGGGGCTCGAGCAGGACCTCAACTACAACACCATGGTGAGCCAGCGCGGGGTGCTGAATGTCTTCCACTCAGATCCCCAGCGCGATGCCTATGCGCGGCGCGGTAACGCTATGCGGCTCAACGGCGTCGATGCCGAGCTGCTCGACCGCGAGCAGGTCAAGACGCTCGTCCCCTTCGTCGATTTCGACAATGCGCGCTTTCCCATTCGCGGCGGCCTGCTGCAGCCACGCGGCGGCACCGTACGCCACGATGCCGTGGCCTGGGCCTATGCCCGCGCCGCCGACGGACGCGGCGTTGACATCATTCAGAACTGCGCGGCGACCGGCTTTCGCATTGAGGGCGGCCGTGTCGTTGGCGTCGAGACCGAGAAGGGCTTTATTCGAGCGAAGAAAGTGGCGCTTTCTTGCGCCGGCAACTCCTCGCGCGTCGCCGCTCTCGCGGGCTTGAGGCTCCCCATCGAGAGCCACTCGGTGCAGGCCTTCGTCACCGAGGGCGTCAAGCCGCTCATCGATGTGGTGATGACGTTCGGTGCCGGGCATTTCTATGTCAGCCAGTCAGACAAAGGCGGCCTTGTCTTCGGCGGTGATATCGAGGGCTACAATTCCTACGCCCAACGCGGCAATCTCCCCGTGGTCGAGGACGTCTGCGAGGGCGGCATGGCACTCATGCCGCTGATCGGTCGCTTGCGCATCCTGCGCTCCTGGGGCGGCCGTCTCGACATGACCATGGACGGCTCGCCGATTATCGATCTCACGCCCATCGAGGGCCTCTATCTCAACGCCGGCTGGTGCTATGGCGGCTTCAAGGCGACGCCCGCCTCAGGCTGGTGCTTCGCCCATCTCATCGCCAACAACGAGCCCCACCCATACGCAGCCGCCTACCGGCTCGACCGCTTCGCCGCCGGGCGCGTCATCGACGAGAAGGGCATGGGCGCCCAGCCGAACCTGCATTGAGGCGAGTGGATGAGGATACGCTGTCCATATTGCGGTGAGCGGGCGCTCGAGGAGTTCACCTATCGCGGCGACGCCACCGTCACGCGGCCCGACAGTCTGGAGCCGCAGGCGGCCGGCGCTTGGGTCGATTACGTCTATCTCCGCGACAATCCTGACGGACACCACCGCGAGCACTGGCATCACAGCGCCGGTTGCCACGCTTGGCTGGTGGTGACCCGCGACATGCGCACCCATGAGATCCTCGCCGTGGACTTCGCCAGAAAGGAGCCATGACCATGGCCTCCGCGCAAGGACAGCGGCTCGCCAGCGGCGGTCTCGTCGACCGCACGCGCACGCTTCCCTTCACCTTCGACGGCGAGACGCTCTCAGGCAATCCCGGCGATACGCTGGCGTCGGCGCTTCTCGCCAACGGCAAGACGCTCGTGGGCCGCTCCTTCAAATATCATCGCCCGCGCGGGATTCTGACTGCGGGCTCTGAGGAGCCGAACGCACTCGTCGAGCTTCGCAATGGCGCCCGCCGCGAGCCCAACACCCGCGCCACCACCATCGAGCTCTATGAGGGCCTTGACGCCGCAAGCCAGAACCGCTGGCCGTCGCTCAAGCTCGATCTGCTCGCGGCCAACCAGCTCTTCGCGCCGATCTTCGGGGCGGGCTTCTACTACAAGACCTTCATGTGGCCGGCTTCCTTCTGGGAGAAGGTCTATGAGCCCGCCATCCGCCGCGCCGCGGGTCTCGGGCGCGCCGCCGAGGCGCCAGACCCCGACCATTACGAGAAGGCCAACGCCTTTTGCGACGTTCTGGTGATTGGCGCGGGCGCTTCAGGCTTGGCGGCCGCGCTCGCTGCCGCGCGCTCTGGCTCCCGGGTGATCCTGTGTGAGGAAGATTTCCGCCTTGGCGGGCGTCTGCTCGCCGAGCGCGATGAGATCGACGGGAGTCCAGCGACCGACTGGGTGAAGGCGGCTGTGGTCGAGCTCGAAGCTCTCCCCGATTGCCGCATCATGCGGCGCACATCCGTCGTCGGCGTTTATGACGGCGGGACCTACGCCGCTCTCGAGCGGGTGAACGACCATGTCGCTGTGCCGCCCGCGCATGAGCCCCGCCAGCGCCTGTGGCGCATCGTGGCGAAACGCGCGGTCCTATGCGCCGGAGCCATCGAGCGCCCCATCGTCTTCGGCGACAACGATCGTCCCGGCATCATGCTGGCTGGCGCTGTGCGCACCTATCTCAATCGCTTCGGAGTCGCTCCCGGAGGCCGCGCCGTCGTTTTCGCCGACAATGACGATGCCTTCCGCACTGCCGTCGATCTTGCGGCCGCGGGCGTCGAGGTGGCGGCTCTGGTCGATGCGCGAAAGGGCTCCTCGGCGAGCGCGCAGACCGCGGCCGAGAAGGCGAAGGCCCGCTATCTTGCGGGCGCCGTGATCCAGAGCGTGCGGGGTGGCCAGGCCGTCAGGGGCGTCGAGATCAGAGACCAGGGCGGCAAGATCGAGCGTATTGACTGCGATCTCATCGCCATGTCGGGCGGCTGGAGCCCGACGGTGCATCTCACCACCCATCTCAACGGCAAGCCCAAGTGGGACGAGGGCCTCGCCGCTTTGGTGCCTGGCACGCTGCCGCCGGGCATGAGCGTCGCCGGCGCGGCTTTAGGCCAGTTCGGCCTCGCCTCCTGCTTGGCCTCCGGTCAGGCGGCGGGCGCCGAGGCCGCGCGAGCCTGCGGTTTTACCCCGTCAGTCCAGGCGCTCCCCGCGGCCTCCGACGAAAGCACGGCGGCGAGCGCGGTGTGGCAGGTGGCCGGCGGCAAGGGCAAAGCCTTCGTCGATTTCCAGAACGACGTGACGGTCTCCGACGTGAAGCTCGCCGCCCGCGAAGGCTTCCGCATTCCGGAGCATCTCAAGCGCTACACGACGCTCGGCATGGCGACGGATCAGGGCAAGACCGCCAACGCTAATGGCGCGGCCGTGCTCGCAGGCGTCACCGGACGCTATGTCGGCGCGGTGGGCACCACGACGTTCCGGCCGCCGTTCACCCCCGTCGCCATCGCTGCCTTTGCCGGCCATCACCGCGGGCAGGATTTTAGGCCCGCTCGCCTGGCCCCGTCCCATGGCTGGGCGGAAGAGCAGGGCGCCTGTTTCGTCGAGACCGGGCCCTGGCTTCGCGCCCTCTATTACCCGTGGGGCGGCGAGGAGCCGCAAGCCACGGTGAACCGCGAGGTTGCCACGGTCCGCACGAATGTCGGCGTCTGCGACGTGTCCACCCTCGGCAAGATCGACGTGCAGGGGAAGGATTCCAGCATCTTCCTCGATCGTGTCTATGCCAACACCTTCTCGAGCCTTCCCGTGGGCCGCGCGCGCTATGGGCTGATGCTGCGCGAGGACGGCTTCGTACTCGACGACGGCACCACGGCGCGCCTCAAGGACGACCACTATTTCATGACCACCACCACCGCCAACGCGGTCCGCGTGATGCAGCATCTCGAATTCTGCCAGCAATGCCTGTGGCCCGGGCTCGACGTGCAGACGGTCTCGGTCACCGAGCAATGGGCGCAGTTCGCCGTCGCCGGCCCGCGCGCCCGCGACGTGCTCCAGGGCGTGGTCGATCCGGCGCACGATCTCTCCAACGCGGCCTTTCCCTATCTTGCCGCGGGCGATGTCACCATCTGCGGCGGCACTCAGGCGCGGCTCTTCCGCCTCTCCTTCTCCGGCGAGCTCGCCTATGAGGTCGCGGTCCCCGCCCGTTTCGGCGAAGCAACAATGCGCGCGATCCTGGAAGCGGGCGCGCCTTACGGCATCGCGCCCTACGGCACCGAAGCGCTCGGCGTGCTCCGCATCGAGAAGGGGCACCCCGCCGGCAGCGAGCTGAACGGCCAGACCACCGCGCACGATCTCGGCCTCGGCAAGCTCGTCTCGTCGAAAAAGGATTTCATCGGCCGCTTCATGGCGGCGCGCCCGGCTCTGACCAATCCTGCGCGTCCCTCGCTTGTGGGCCTGAGGCCTGTCGACCCCGAGGACCGCTTGCGCGCCGGCGCCCATCTCATCCCTAGGGGCGAAGAGGCCACCGCCAAGAACGATCAGGGCTACGTCACCTCGATTGCCTTCTCGCCGAGTCTCGGCCATTGGCTTGGCCTTGGCCTCCTCTCCCTCGGCCCCGAGCGCCACGGCGAGATCGTGCGCGCCTACGATCCCGTGCGCGGCGCCGACGTGCTGGTTGATGTGTGTCCGCCCTGCTTCATCGATTCCGAAGGGGGGCGCCTCCGTGTCTAAACGGCCGCTCCATGCGCTGTCGGCGCTTGCCGGGATTGCCGTCCCTGGCCGCTTCGGCAAGCCCGACGGCGAGCCAGGCGTCGTCATAGGCGAACTCTCGGGCCTCGGTCTTGCGACCGTGGCGTCCCGCAAGGGGCAAGACGCAGCCCTGAAAGCGGCGGTCTTGCAGGCTTATGGGGTCCACCTTCCAGAGAGCTCGCGTGTTGCGCAAGGATCCGCCGTAACCTTTATCGGCTACGGGCCGGGCCAATGGCTTGCCGTGTCGGCAACGCTTGCCCACGAGGCGCTCGCCCGTGATCTCTCACAACGCCTTGCCGGGCTTGCCTCGATTTCCGACCAGAACGGCGGAAGGACAGTTCTCAGAGTGAGCGGGCCGCGCGCCCGCGACGTCCTCGCCAAGGGCTTGCCCATCGACCTCGATCCACGCGCGTTTCCCTTAGGCAGCGCCGCCACCAGCGTGATTGGACATATGGGGGTCCAGCTCTGGCGGGTGGACGACACGCGGAGCTACAACATCGCGATCTTCCGCAGCCTGTCGCAAAGCTTCTGGCGCTGGCTCACTTCGTCCGCCGCCGAATTTGGTTACGAGGTTGCGGCCGAAGACTGAGCGGGCCCCCTCTCGCTGTCTGACGGCTCGCGGTCTCCTCGAAGAGCATGTTTTCGGCCGACCATTTCCTGATCGTTTCTTCCGAAACCTCGAAGCGCATTGTGTCGTTAAAAGGCGATCCCGGAGTACCAGCCGGCCTTGTTGGAATATGGGACGAGAACAGCAATGAATCGTGGCACGTAATTGCCCGTTTCGCGCTTGCATCGCAGGCCTCAGACCCCGCAGACTCAGAATAGCGTGTTCTTCTGCATATAAAATGCTGCAATTTTTTCGTTTACGGAAGCTGCCATAGACTTGCCTCCCCTGTTCAGGCAT
>DASYIU010000037.1:0-2169 GCA_035997285.1 Methyloceanibacter sp.
CCTCAGCCGCCCGTCCATCGCCCGCGAACGACGCGGTCAGCTTCCCGCTGGCGGCCGATGCCGACACTGGCAAGGCCAGCGCCGAGGTATTCTGACGGCTCTTGGTGATCACGCGCTCGATCGCGGCGCGGTCGCTCCCAAGCGCATGGAAGCTGCCGTTGACCACAACCTGCGGCGTATAGACCTCGTGGTCGACCCGTAGCTTCGAATAGGCGCGTTGGCGGGCGGTATTGCGGGGATCCGCGAGCGTGTCCTTCCAGCCGAGATAGTCCCAATAATTGATCGGCAGGCTCATCGACACGAGCGTCGGGTCGTTCGCCAGCTCGCCCATAAGGCTATCAGCCGCCGGACATGACGAGCAGCCCTGACTGGTAAATAGCTCGACCACGGCCCTCGTCTGGGCATGGCAGATAGTTAAGGTGGCCGCCGAGGCGCATGCCACAACCGCCACATAGGCGAGGCTACGACCAAACATTCTGGCCTCCATGCCTCTAAGCCTCCGTGCGTCGCCCCTGCAATGAATGTGTAGTGATCCCTTCGATCACCCGCCACTCACTTCAAGGTGAGGCACCCGGACGGAGGAGCGGCGGCCCTCAGGACGCCACCAGTTGTCTTAGCACATAATGCAGGATGCCGCCGTGCCGGAAGTAGTCAAGCTCGTCCACGGTATCAATCCGACAAATCAGCGGCACCCGCCGCAGTCCGCCATCCGACGCGACGATCTCGGCCATCATCCGCTGGCGCGGCTTGATCTCGCCGTGCAGCCCCCGGATGGTAACCTGCTCGTCACCCTTGAGACCGAGCGTCTGCCAGGACGTCCCTTCCTCGAAGCATAGGGGGATGACCCCCATGCCGATCAGATTGGAGCGGTGGATGCGCTCGAACGACTGGCAGATGACCGCACGGATGCCGAGCAGGTTGGCACCCTTCGCGGCCCAATCGCGCGAGGAGCCCGAGCCGTATTCCTTACCGGCGAACACCACCAGCGGCACCCGGTCCTTCTTATAACGCATGGCAGCATCGTAGATCGTCATGCGCTCGCGCGAGGGATAGTGGATGGTGACGCCGCCCTCGACACCCGGGACCATCTGGTTCTTCAACCTGATGTTGGCGAACGTGCCGCGCATCATCACTTCGTGATTGCCGCGACGCGTGCCGTACTGGTTGAAGTCAGCCGGCTTGACCTTGTGATCGGTCAGGTACTTGCCGGCGGGCGAATCGAGCTTGATCGAGCCTGCCGGCGAGATGTGGTCGGTGGTGATCGAGTCGAGCAAAAGCGCCAGCACTCGCCCGTCGACGATATCGGCGAGCTGCGCCGGATGCTTGCCCATGCCGACGAAGTAGGGCGGGTCCTGCACGTAGGTGGACTTCTTGTCCCAGTCGTAGGTGAGGCCGCCCTTCACGCTGATCTTGCGCCAAAGCGCATCGCCCTTGAACACGTCGGCGTATTTCCTGGTGAAGATCTGCTTGTTGATGGTCTTGCGAATGAGCGAGGTGATCTCGCGGCTGGTCGGCCAGATGTCCTTGAGGAAGACTTTCTTTCCCTTCTTGTCGAGGCCGAGCGGCTGCTTGACGAGATCCGCATACATCGAGCCCGCGAGCGCATAGGCCACCACCAGCGGCGGTGACGCCAGATAGTTGGCGCGCACGTCGGCGTTGATGCGGCCCTCGAAATTGCGGTTGCCGGAGAGTACCGCCGCCGCCACGATGTCGTTCTCGTTGATGGTCTTGGAGATCTCCGGCGCCAGCGGGCCGGAATTGCCGATACAGGTGGTGCAGCCGAAGCCGACCAGGTTGTAGCCGAGCTTGTCGAGATCCTTCTGCAGACCCGACTTGTCGAGATATTCGGCAACCACCTGCGATCCCGGAGCCAGCGAGGTCTTGACCCACGGCTTGACGGTGAGGCCCTTGGCAACCGCCTTGCGCGCCAACAGCCCGGCCCCCATCATCACGCTTGGGTTCGAGGTGTTGGTGCAGGACGTGATCGCGGCGATCACCACGTCGCCGTGGCCGATGTCGTGCTTGCGCTCCGGGATCTGAATGCGCTTGCCCGCTTCGCTTGCCTTGTTGAACTCCTTCTCCAGCGCGACGGCGAAACCGTTCTTCACCTCCTTCAGGAGCACGCGGTCCTGCGGACGCTTGGGCCCTGCGAGAGAAGGCTCAACCGAG
>DASYIU010000038.1:0-2924 GCA_035997285.1 Methyloceanibacter sp.
GCAAGGCGCCGGTCTCGCGGTCACGGCGACTGTGCTGATCGGCTGCGCGCTTGCCGTTCTTCTGTGGCATCCCGCGCCGGAGCCGAGCCTCGTTCCGGTGCTGGCGATCGCAGTGGCGCTCACCATCCTCGGCGCGCTCGACGACGCCCACGCGCTCCCCGTCTCCTGGCGCCTCATCGGCCAGACACTGGCCGTCCTCGTCATGGCCCTGAGCCTTCCCAGCGGGTTTCAGATTTTTCCCGACCTTCTTCCCCTGGTCGTGGAGCGCGCGCTGATCGTGCTCGGCACCGTCTGGTTCGTGAATGCCGTCAACTTCCTCGACGGGCTCGACTGGATGACGGTGGCGCAGGTCGTGCCGATGACGATCGGCATCGCCGCCTTGCAAGCCTTGGGAGCGGTCCCCGCCACGGTCGGGCTGCTGGCGCTCGTGTTGCTGGGCGCCGTGCTCGGCTTCGCCGTGTTCAACAGGCATCCGGCCAAGGTCTTTCTCGGCGACGCCGGCAGCCTACCGATCGGCTTCTGCCTCGCCTTCATGCTGATCTTCGTCGCCAAGGCGCATCTGGCGGCGGCGCTTCTGCTGTCGCTCTACACGCTTGCCGACGCGACGCTGACGCTGTTCCGCCGCATCATCGATCGCGAGCCGATTCTCTCGGCGCACCGCACCCATTTCTATCAGCGCGCGGTGGCGCAAGGACTGCGCGTGCCGCAGGTGACCTTGCGGGTCTTGGTGCTCGGACTCCTTCTCGCCGGCCTTGCCGTCGCCACGGTGCTAGCCCGCTCGTTCCTGGTCGATTTCTTGTGCCTCGGGCTCGGCACGCTGGCGACCAGCCTCGTGCTCTCCGCTCTGGCACGGGGACGCTAGGTGAGCCGCCGCGTCCTCCTCACCGGCGCCTCGGGTTTCATCGGTACACGGCTTACCGGCGTCCTTGCCAAAATGGGCTGGCAGGTCAGGGCCGCCTCGCGCGATCCATCGACCATCCAAGCGGCAAACGGCGTCGAGCGCGTCGCCATGCCCGACCTTGGGGGTCAGGCCGATTGGCCGGCGCTGCTCGACGGCGCCAGCCACGTGGTGCATCTCGCCGGCATTGCGCACGCCCCAGGGTCGCTACCCGATGAGCTCTACACCCGCATCAATGCAGACGCCGCCGGTGAGCTTGCGGAAGCGGCGCGCGGCAGGATCGAGCGTCTCGTGCTCATCTCCTCGGTGCGGGCGCAAGCGGGCCTGTCGGCTGATCATGCCATCACCGAGAAGGACGCAGCCCTTCCCACCGACGCCTATGGGCAGTCGAAGCTTGCGGCCGAGCGGCTCATCGCGCAAAGCGGCGTCACCTTCACCGTGCTCCGCCCCGCCGTCGTCTATGGCAAGGGCGTCAAAGGCAATATCGCGAGCCTCGCTACGCTCGCCAAGACGCCCATGCCGCTCCCTTTCGCCGGCCTCGACAACCGCCGCTCGCTTCTGGCGCTGGAGAACCTCGTCTTGGCGATCTCGCTTGTGCTCGGCTCGGAGCAGGCTGCCAACGAGACGTTTCTTGTCGCCGATGCCGGGCCGATCAGCGTGGCGGACCTCGTCGCCGCCATGCGCGCAGGGCTCGGACGCCCTCCTCACCTCGTGAGAGTGCCGCTGGGCGCCATCATGCGGCTGATGAGGTCCTTCGGCAGAGAGGCCGAGTGGGAGCGCATCTCCGGCGACTTCGTCATCGATGCCTCTAAGCTGATGGGGATCGGCTGGCGCCCGGCCGTGGCGACGCGCGACGGCATCGTCAGAATGATGCATGCCGAGAACGGCGCTACACAGCCCTAAGCGCATTGTAGAGCGCGACGGTCTGGCGCCCGATGACGTCGGCCGAGAACTTGACCTCCACCAGCGCGCGCGCATTGGCCGCAAACCGCTGACGTAGATCGGCGTCGCTAGCGACCTTCGCCATAGCGTCGGCCAGTGCCCCTATATCGTCGACAGGCACCGTAAGTGCGGTCTCCCCATCGACGGCGATCTCGCGGCATCCCGGTGCATCGGTCGCGACCATCGCCCGCCCGCATGCGGCAGCCTCGAGCAGGCTCTTCGGCAGCCCCTCGCGGCGGGAGGCAAGCACGGCGAAATGAGCACGCGCCCAGACCGCCTTGATATCGGTCACGTGGCCAAGCCATTCGATGCCGTAGAGGCTGGCGAACTCGCGGAGCTGCTCGGGGGCAAGCGAGCCGGGGTTCTCTTTGTCGCAATCGCCAGCGAGCAGGAGCTTAAGCGCCACGCCGCGCTTGCCGAGGAGAGAGAAAGCATCGATGAGGGTGAGTACGCCCTTGTCGGCGAGCATGCGCCCGACATAGGCGGCGGTCACCGGCGGCGACGGCTCCGGCAACGGGGTTAGCGCCTTGGTGTCGACGCCGGAGCCTGGGATGAGCATCACGGTCTCTGGCGGCACGCCAAGCGCAGTGACGAAGGCACGGTCATCAGGATTCTGCACGACGGTCCGGCTGCGCTTCCGCGTGAGGAGGTGCCGGAGCGCGAAGCGCACTGCGCGGCGCGTGGCACCGCTTACCGGCGCCTCGCCGATGAAGAGCGTGCCGAGCCCGGTGAGGCTGTTGACCACGGCGGTGCCGGAGACACCGAGGCTTGCCGCTGTGCCGAGCAGAACGGGCTTCAAGGATATGTTGTGGAGGATGTCGGGCTTGAGCCCACGAAGGAGGCGGCGGAGCTCGATGATGGCCGAGAGGCTGCCGAGCGGCGATAGGCTGCCGCGACTCCAGTCAAGTGCATGCGGCACGAAGCCTTCTTTCGCGATGGAGGCGGCGCCGCCCTTCAGCCGCGTCGCGACATGCACCTCGTAGCCGGCTTCCTGCGCGGCCCGGGCCATAGGCAGCCGGTGCGACAAGAAGTACCAGTCCTCGGTGACGACGTAGAGGAGGCGGGGAGCGGCCATGGACCGGCT
>DASYIU010000039.1:0-8879 GCA_035997285.1 Methyloceanibacter sp.
TCCCAAACCTGCATTATCCTGCTTGCACCTCGTTCGCTTGAGGGGCGCTTTCGCGAGGCGTCGAGAGGCGGGACGGGGTGCGGCGCCTGCGCGGCTCGTTCGCATCGAGTCACTCGGGCGGCTCGGGGCTCCGCCCCGGACCACTACGAGTTCCCGCCAGGAGCTGGCTGACGACTTGGGTATTGCGCTATCGGCCTCTGGCCTACTTGAGCGCGATGCCCTAACCGGAAAGCGCGGCCCGGCGCCGAACAATCGCCGCTCATGGCGCGCCATCCCCTCATCCTGAGGAGGGCCGAAGTCCCGTCTCAATGATCGACGAAGGGCGAACTGAAGCAAACCCCGGACGCGCCTCGCGTCGCGGCGCATGCCTAATCGCAAATGCCACCAAATTCTCCCGCTCTCCCCTTGCGGGAGAGCACAACTGCGCTTTTGCGCAGTCGGTGAGGGGTAAGTGGCGGAGCTGCGTCAGAAATAAACCACCCCTCACCCTTTCCGCCATGCGACTTGCGCAGAGCTGCGCTCGCGCAAGATTCGCGGCGAAAGAGCTCTCTCCCACAAGGGGAGAGGGGACTACCTCCTTGCCTCAAGACGGACTTCGCATTATTTTCCTGAGCAGGAACAGGTGATCCATGCAGCGCTTGAATGGGCAGATCGGGATGAAGGCGGGCGCTTCGGCGCTTGGCGCCCCTGCTCGCGCGCTTGGCGCCACCAAGCACCTCGTCCTTAGACGCCCCTGAGCACCCTCGTCTTGGCTTAAGCCCAAGGCAGGCGTTCAGGGGATGGCAATACAAACCCGAGAAGAGTCAATCGGCTTGTCAGTCATGCTAGACTGATCGCCAAGCTTAAGGACGAGAAACCATGGAGTCCAATCAGGATCACGCAGAGATGGCGCGGCGCCCGGACAAGGACCGCGTCGTCATCTTCGACACCACCTTGCGCGATGGGGAGCAATGTCCCGGCGCCACCATGACCTTCGACGAGAAGCTCGAAGTGGCCGAAATCCTCGACGAGATGGGCGTCGATATCATCGAGGCCGGCTTCCCCATCGCGAGCCAGGGCGACTTCGACAGCGTGCAGGAGATCTCTCGCCGCGCCAAGAACGCGGTCGTGTGCGGGTTGGCGCGGGCGCAAATGAAGGACATCGACACCTGCGCCGATGCCATCAAGCCGGCCACTCGCGGCCGCATCCACACCTTTATCGGCACCTCACCGCTCCATCGCAAATATCAAATGGGCATCGACGAGGCGGAGGTGCTGGAGCGGGTGACGGCGTCGGTGACGCGCGCGCGGAGCTATACCGACGACGTCGAATGGTCGGCGATGGATGCTACCCGCACCGAGGCCGATTTCCTCTGCCGTTGCATCGAGGCGGCCATCAAGGCCGGCGCCACCACCGTCAACATCCCCGACACGGTCGGCTATGCCACGCCCGAGGAGTTCAGCACGCTCATCCGCATGATCCTCACCCGCGTGCCGGGCGCCGACCAAATCGTGTTCTCCACCCATTGCCATAACGATCTCGGCCTCGCCGTCGCCAACTCGCTGTCGGGCGTGGGCGCAGGCGCCCGTCAGGTCGAATGCGCCATCAACGGCCTCGGCGAGCGCGCGGGCAACGCGGCCCTGGAAGAGATCGTCATGGCCATCAAGACGCGGGCCGACGTCATGCCGTTCTGGACCGGCATCGATTCGACCATGCTGATACGGGCCTCCAAGCTCGTCTCCCGCGTGACCGCTTTTCCGGTTCAGTACAACAAAGCTATTGTGGGACGGAATGCGTTTGCCCATGAAAGCGGCATTCACCAAGACGGCGTGCTGAAGAATGCCCAGACCTTCGAGATCATGACCCCAGAAAGCGTAGGCTTGAAGGAATCCTCGCTGGTCATGGGCAAGCATTCCGGGCGCCATGCCTTCCGCGAGAAGCTGAAGGAGCTCGGCTATGAACTCGGCGACAACGCCTTCGAGGATGCCTTCGTCCGTTTCAAGGCGCTCGCCGACCGCAAGAAGCACGTCTATGACGAGGACCTCGAAGCCCTGGTCGACCAGGAGATCGCTAGCGCCCACGACCGCATCAAGCTGGTGGCCTTGACCGTGATCGCCGGCACCGGCGGCCCGCAGAAGGCGACCATCACCCTTGACGTCGACGGCAGGCAGCACACCCACGAATCGACGGGTGACGGACCGGTCGACGCTTGTTTCAAGGCGATCAAGGCCATCGTGCCCCATGAGGCGCGGCTTCCCCTTTACCAGGTGAGCGCCGTGACCGAAGGGACCGACGCCCAGGCCGAGGTGAGCGTCAGGCTCGAGGCCGACGGCAAGACGGTGACGGGGAGGGGCTCCGACACCGACACCCTGGTCGCCTCGGCCAGGGCCTATGTCAGCGCCCTTAACAAGCTGCTCGCCCGCGAGGCGCGGCGCAAGCCCGAGACGATGCTTGCCTCGTGATGCCGGCATCGTGCGAATCGCCTCTGCACGGTGTGCCTGAGAATAAGGCGGCTGGCGTCGAGCTGGCCGCCTTAAACTATAGGCCGGTCGCGGCCGATTTTTGGTGGAACGGCGCCGCATTGGGTCGGAAGCTTAACGGCGGCCTTTAGCCAGGCCGCCAGGCGGCTCCGGATCGACACGACCACGCCGGCCCTGGTGGGGGTGTGCCCTTCGTCAACGCAAGCGAATTGTTTTTTCAAAATGGGCTCCCGACGCATTGCCCCCCGTTCCGATTTGCAGCTACATATGCGGTAGCGGCGCGGGTCGATAGGCGGCCAAGTAAACCGGTAAGCACGGCAGTTTGCTTTCTGTCGCTCGCAATTTTGTGTGGCGTTCATGGCTCGCTTGATGGCGAGACGATTTGGGGCGGGCGATGTTTTCGCGGGCCTTGGGCTTTGCATCTACCGACATGGCCATCGACCTCGGTACGGCGAACACCTTGGTGTACGTGCCGGGCCGGGGAATCGTTCTCGACGAGCCTTCCCTCATCGCCGTCACGCAGCGGGGAGACGGCGAGCGTCGGGTCATCGCCGTTGGCCACGAGGCCAAGACGATGCTCGGACGTACCCCGATTAAGATCGAGACGATTCAACCTTTGCGCGACGGCGTGATCGCCGACTTCGCCGCGGCGGAGGAAATGATCAAGCATTTCATCCGCCGCGTGCTGAAACGGAGGCTCTTCACCAGTCCACGCATCATGATCTGCGTGCCGGCCAGCGCCACCCCGGTCGAGCGCCGCGCCGTGCATGAAGCAGGCCTGTCGGCGGGCGCAAGAAAGGTCTATCTCATCGAGGAGCCGGTAGCGGCAGCAATCGGCGCCGGCCTTCCGATTGACGAGCCGCGCGGCTCCATGATTGTCGACATCGGCGGCGGCACCACCGATTTCGCCGTGCTCTCCATGGGCAGCGTGCTCTATTCGCGCTCGGTGCGCAGCGCCGGCAACGCTTTTGACGACGCGATCGTCAACTATGTGCGCTTCAAGTACAACCTCCTGATCGGCGCTTCGAGCGCCGAGACGATCAAGAAGGAAGCCGGTTGCGCCATCGCCAAGGCGAACGGCGAGCGCGTGGTTACCCACATCAAGGGACGCGATCTACAGCGTGGCTTCCCGGCCGAGATTAGCCTCGAGCCGCATGACATTCCCGAGGCCTTGACCCTACCGATCCAGCAGATCGTCGGTGGCATCCGGCAGGCGCTTGCCGACGTCCCACCCGAGCTCACGGCCGACATTTGCGATTCCGGGATCTACTTGACGGGGGGCGGCGCGCTGCTCGAGAGGCTCGATGTGAGGCTCTCACAAGAAACTGGAGTGAAGTTCAAGATTGCCGAGGATCCTCTGCGCTGCGTGGTGCGAGGAACCGGTAAGGCTTTGGAGCAACTCGACACCATGGCTGATTTTCTGATCAAGCCGTGAGTCGGCCATAACTGATAATGGGGCTGCGCGCGAGCGGAAGCCCCGGGCGAGAAAGAGGAAACGCGGCGACTGCACGTTTCCTGAAGCGAGACGCAGAATGCGCGGGGACAGTTCACCGTTCAAATCGAGGTCACGCCGATCCTGGCGGGCCCCAGGCGAACTTCTTAATTTTGCACTCTTCTTCTTCTGCGCCCTGCTCCTCGTCTTGAGCCGCATCGGCCACGGCATGATCGCCGACGCGCGCGACCGCTTCGTCGACCTGAGCGCGCCTTTGCTCGAAGCCGCATCGGCGCCCGTCATTGTGGGGCGCCACGCCCTGGAGCGGGCCCGCTCCTATGCCGACGCCTTTCGCGAGATCGATCGGCTGAAGGAGGAGAACGAGCAGCTCAAGCAGTGGGAGTGGCGCGCCAAGCTGCTTGAACGCAACGTCGCGCATCTGCGCGCGCTGTTGAACGCTGTCGATGAGCCTGCCTTGCAATACGCCACGGGCAGCGTCATCGCCGACGCACGCGGTCCTTTCCTGCGCAGCGCGCTCATCAATCTCGGCAGAGACAACGGCGTGCGCATCGGCTATGCCGTGATCAACGGCGATGGTCTGGTCGGACGCACCGTAGACGCTGGCGCCTCCGTGTCGCGCGTTCTTCTGCTCAACGACCTTAACAGCCGCATACCCGTGCTTGTCGGGCCGGCGGGCGTGCGCGCACTCGCCTCCGGCGAGAACAGCGCCGAGCTCAGACTCGACTTCCTCGCCGATGGCGCCGCCCTTTACCCTGGCGATGAGGTCTACACCTCGGGCAGCGACGGCGTGCTGCCGCGCGGCTTGCGCGTGGGCGTGGTGACGAGCTCTCCCAGCGCCTTCAAGGTGCGCACCCATGCCGAGCTGAGCTCGCTCGATTTCGTGAGCGTGCTGTTCTTCGATACGCCCGCCTTGACAACCACCGACCCGCCGGTCGCGCCGGTTGCCCGCGCGCTGTCGGCAACGCCCGACAGCGTGGTCTCCGTGCCAGCGCCCGTGCCTGCGCCTCGCCCAACCGCGGCCAACGAACCCCTTCCCACCGACGGTGCCCTCAATCAGGTCGGGGCTGCCGGTGCTGCGTCCCCCGCAGGAGGCGAAGCCGAAGCCCAGCGATGAGCGCCATTCTCCCCGCCCTGTCGGTGCTCTTTGCGGTGCTCGCGACCGCTGTCCCGTGGGGCCTTCCAGCCGACGCGACCTTCATCCTGCCGCTGGTCGTGGTGATGATGGTGTTCTGCTGGCGCGCCCTTCCGGGCACCACGCTGTCCCCCGTCATCGCCATGCTGCTCGGTCTCCTCACCGACGTCACCAGCGGCGGACCGCTCGGCTTTTGGGCGCTTCTCTCCTTGATCGCCTCGGGCGCCGGCACGCGCGCGCAGGCCTTGGGCGAAGGCAATGAGGTGAGCCTGCTTTGGCTGGTGTGGATGGCGCTCGTCACCGGGCTCGCCGCCTTCGGCTGGTTGCTCGCCTCGCTCTATTTCTTGCGCTGGGTCGACTGGTGGCTGATCGCCTTCGGCGCGGTCGCCTCGATGGCGCTCTTTCCCGTCGTGTGGCACGGGGTCATCTGGATCAGGCGCGGCAGCTTGGGACCGAACCGGACCGCGACCTATCGGTGGCGGACATGAAGGCGCGCGATCCTGCGCTCAGGCTGCGCCGCCGGTTCTCGCGGCGCGCGCTCCTTGTCGGCGCAGGGCAGACGGGATTGTTCGGCTTGCTCGCCTGGCGCCTGCGCCAATTGCAGATCATGGAGTCCTCCGAATATCGGCTTCTCTCCGACGAGAATCGGCTGAACCGGCAGCTGACCGCCCCGGTGCGTGGCGCCATCTACGACCGCTTCGGCGTCGCCATTGCCGAGGACAAAGAGAACCTCCGCGTCATGGTCATCCCGGCCTATTGCAAGAACCTGGCGGCGACGCTCGCAGCAATCTCTAGCATCGTCACCGTTTCGCCCTCCGATAGGGACCGCATCATGCGGACGACCAGGCGCCAGAGCCGCTACCTCCCCATTCTCGTGACCGAAGGGCTCTCCTGGCAGCAGTTCGGCCTGCTCAATGTCCTCGCCCCTCAGTTTCCGGGCGTGCGGACAGACCGGGCATCCTACCGCCACTACAGTAATGCCCGCAGCGCGGTCCATGTGGTCGGTTATGTCGGCATGGCCGGCAAGGGCGAGGTCGACGAGGATCCGGTCATGCGCGTTCCGGGATTCCGCATTGGCAAGACCGGTATCGAGAAGGGCTTCGACCGCCAGCTGCGGGGGCGTGCGGGCAGCATCAGCTACGAGGTCGACGCCCATGGACGGATCGTGCGCGAGCTTGGATCGGTCCCGAGCGAGCCGGGAAAGGATCTGGTGCTCACGCTCGACCATGAGCTGCAAGCGCTTGCGCTGGATCGGCTGGCGAGCCAGCGCCGCGGCTCACTCGTGGCGCTCGATTGCACCACGGGCGACGTGCTGGTGATGGTCTCGGCGCCCTCCTTCGATCCCAACGAGATTGCCTTCAAGGCCGATGCCCAGAAGTGGAAGGCGCTGGCCACCGGTCCGGACGAGCCTCTCAACAACCGTGCCGCCGCCGGGCTCTATCCGCCTGGCTCGACCTTCAAGGTCGTGAATGCGCTCGCCGGGCTGACCGCCGGCGTCATCACGCCCGACGAGCGGATCACCTGCCGGGGCGGCTACTTCTTCGGCAATCATTTGTTCCACTGCTGGAAAACCCATGGCCCCATCGCTCTCCACGATGCCATCAAGTCCTCCTGCGACTGCTATTTCTACGAGACCGCCCACCGCATGGGCATCGACAAGCTGGCGGTGACCGGACGTGCGCTCGGCCTCGGCCAGGCTTATGACAGCGAGCTCCCTGGGCTGAAGGCGGGCGTCATGCCCGACACGGCGTGGAAGCGCGCAGTGCTCGGGCAGCCCTGGTATGCGGGCGAGACCATCTCCTGCGCCATCGGCCAGGGCTATGTGCTGGCGACGCCGCTCCACCTCGCGCTTGTCGCGGGGAGGGTAGCGTCGGGCAAGGCAATTGTACCCCGCTTCGTCCGCTCGCACGGGAGCGGCGCTGAGCCTGCGCTCGCCCCGCTTCCCATCGATCCCGTGCATCTCCAGCTCGTCAGGGACGGGATGGCCGCGGTGGTGAACGAGAAGGGCGGCACGGCGACCCGCTCTGTGCTCGCCATTCCCGGCATGCCCGGCGTCCTTATGGCAGGCAAGACGGGGACCGCGCAGGCGTTTGGCCATGGCGTGGCCCATCATTTCACCGGCTGGGAGGCGAAGCCGCATTCCCTGTTCATTGCCTTTGCGCCGGTCGGCGCGCCTCGCTACGCGGTCGCTTGTGTGGTCGAGCATGGCGGTTATGGAGCGACCGCCGCCGCTCCCATCGTCCACGACGTCATGACCGAGCTCCTGCTGCGCGATCCGGCAGCGAAGCCTACCTACGCTGTGAGCAACCTGGCCGGGGCGCCATCAGCCCTTGCCGACGCGGGGGCCACGCGATGAGCATGTTGTTGTTCTCGGAAGGCTTCGACCGACCCCAGCTCAAGCTCAGCAAGAAACTGCTGCTGCTCAACTGGCCGTTTCTCCTGCTCATCACCGCCATCGCCGCGGTCGGCGTCGCCGCGCTCTACTCGGTGGCTGGCGGCTCGCTAGAGCCGTGGGCCAGCCGCCATGTGGTCCGCTTCTGCATCGGGCTTGCCCTCATCTATGCGGTCGTGCTGGTGGACGTTCGCTGGTGGATGCGGACGGCCTATCCCTTCTATCTCGTCGTGCTCGTTCTGCTTGCCTTAGTCCCGCTCATCGGTGTCGAAAGCGGTGGCGCGCAGCGCTGGATTGGCTTTGGCGAGTACAGTTTTCAGCCGTCGGAGATCATGAAGATCGCGCTGGTGCTTGCGCTTGCGCGCTACTACCAGTGGCTGCCGCCGGAGAAGGTCTGGCGCCCTGATGCCCTGCTGCCGCCGCTCTTGATGGTCGGGTTGCCGACTGTCCTCGCTCTGGCGCAGCCCGATCTCGGCACGGCGGCGCTATTTGGAATCGTCGGCTGCGGGATCATGTTCCTCGGCGGCGTGAGCTGGGTCTATTTCATTGCCGCGGTGGTGGGGATCATCGCCGTGCTTCCGCATCTGTGGGAGCGGCTGCACGATTACCAGAAGGATCGCGTGCTCACCCTGATCGACCCTCAGCGTGATCCGCTCGGCTCAGGCTACCACATTCTCCAGTCGAAAATCGCCATCGGCTCGGGCGGGCTCACCGGCAAGGGCTTCATGCAAGGCACCCAAGCCCAGCTCAATTTCCTTCCCGAGAAGCACACCGACTTTATCTTCACGATGTTCGCCGAGGAGATGGGCTTCATCGGCGCGGCCGCTCTGCTCGCCCTTTATCTTCTCACGCTCCTGTTCATTACCTATATGGCGCTCAGATGCCGCGGCACCTTCACCAGGCTCGTCGCCGCCGGGATGGGGCTCTGCCTCTTCACGTATGTGTTCATCAACGTCGCGATGGTGACGGGGCTCGTCCCGGTGGTCGGCGTACCGCTGCCGCTGGTCTCTTATGGTGGCACCTCAATGCTGACCATGATGGTGGGCCTGGGCTTCGTGCTCAATTCTCATGTCAACCGGCAGGTCCGCATCAGGCGTGAGGAGTTCGGGCCTCTGTGGTGAGCGGCAGCTTGCCGTTTCGGCCATCCGCTTCCATCGCAGAGGCGGGCCTTATGCGCGCCGATCTCTCCGGCTGGACAGGGCAAGCGGGGCGGTGTTAAGGGAGCGACCTTCGGCGCGAGGCCTTGGGGCCGCCGGCCGGGCGCATAGCTCAGGTGGTAGAGCAGCTGACTCTTAATCAGCGGGTCGTAGGTTCGAGTCCTACTGCGCCCACCAACAAGTCAAAGACTTAGCAGAAGCCAGTTAAGGCGAACAGTTCTGGGGCAACATCTGGGGCAACAAACTACGCGGTAAGTCTTAAAAAACTCGTTGGCGGGCGAAAGT
>DASYIU010000040.1:0-25971 GCA_035997285.1 Methyloceanibacter sp.
CAGGGCCGCCGCGTAGCAGGTCTTCTGGTTGCCGCCATAGCCGCGATTGTGTTCATGCTTGATCGTGTAAAGCCCGATCGATCGCGCAAGCTCAGCCGTTGCGTCGGCGCTCGCGTCGTCGGTCAAGATGACGTCGTCGACAACGTCTTTCGGGATCTCGGCATAGGTCCGTTCCAGCGTTTTTGCAGCATTGTAGGCGGGGAGAACGACCGCAACGCGCCTGTTGAGAATCACATCCCCCTCGCTTCAAACTGTCCGGTAGCCATGAGGACCGGCCGCGGACCTATTCGAACGCGATCGGCTTCGTAGACTGCTCGATGAGCGGCTTGCCGTCCCGCGTGACCTTGACCTCGGCGTGATAGGTCCCTTCGGGCCAGCCGCCCGCAGGGACCCCTCGCTTTCCCGCTTGCAGCAAATAACTCGCGCGGTCCTCCGCTAGCGTCTCGGTGGTGTGGAGAAGCGCCGCGTCGCCGTTAACGAGCGCGATCTCGACGACGTCGCCCTTCTTGAGGTTGGCGACCCACGCGTAGGCCACAGCGGGGGTGTTGAAGTGGGGAAGCGGGAGGGCAGAGCCCTTCTCCAGCTCCTCTTGGGTAACTTCGTGGACGGTGATGCCGAGCCCAAGCACCTTGGCTTGCGCGGGCGGAGAATCGGCCTCCGCCAAGGATATGTGGCCGGCGGGCGCCGCTGCGAAGGCCTGACACCCAGGTAACGCCGCCAATGCCGCCATCAGCACCAAGGCAAAGAGCGCCCTTGTCAGCATTTCCTACTCCCGCTACGCAAATTCGCGGCTAGGACTTAGCACAGGACGCCCCGAGGCATGAAAACTTACAAGCTCCTGCTTCTCCCCGGCGACGGGATCGGCCCCGAGGTGATGGACGAGCTCGCCCGCGTCGTCGCCTGGGTCAACGCCAGTGGTCTCGCCGCCATCGAGACGGAGACCGACCTCGTCGGCGGCTGCGCCTATGACGCCCATGGGCAGGCGATCTCCGAGGCCGCTATGGAGCGCGCCCTTGCCGCCGACGCCATCATGCTCGGCGCCGTCGGCGGCCCGAAATGGGATGGCGTCGCCTACGACCAGCGCCCGGAAGCCGGGCTGCTCCGCTTGCGCAAGGACCTCGAGCTCTTCGCCAATCTGCGCCCTGCCATCTGCTATCCCGCCCTTGCCGACGCTTCCTCGCTGAAGCGCGACCGCGTCGACGGCCTCGACATCATGATCGTGCGCGAGCTGACCGGCGGGGTCTATTTCGGCAAACCTAAAGAGATCGTCGAGCTGCCGGCCGGGCAGAAGCGGGCCATCGACACGCAAGTCTACGACACCTACGAGATCGAGCGCATCGCCACGGTCGCCTTCGATCTTGCCCGCGAGCGCCGCCGACTTGTGCATTCGGCCGACAAGCGCAACGTGATGAAGACCGGCGTGCTGTGGAACGAGGTGGTCACCCGCCTGCATAAGGAGCGCTACGGCGACGTGACGCTGCACCATATCCTCGCCGACAATTGCGCCATGCAGCTGGTGCGGGCGCCGAAGCAGTTCGACGTCATCGTCACCGACAATCTGTTCGGCGACATGCTGTCCGACGAGGCGGCGATGCTGACCGGCTCGCTGGGCATGCTGCCCTCAGCCTCGCTCGGCGCCGCCGACGCGACCGGCCGCCGCCCGGCGCTGTACGAGCCAGTCCATGGCTCAGCGCCCGACATTGCCGGCAAAGGCATCGCCAACCCGATCGCCACCATCGCCAGCTTTGCCATGTGCCTCCGCTACTCCTTCTATCTCGGCGACGCCGCCGACCGGATCGACAGCGCAGTCGCAGATGTGCTGGCTCAGGGCTTGCGGACCGCCGACATCGCGCAAGAGGGCTGCCGCACCGTCGGCACGCGCGAGATGGGCGAGGCCATCGTGGCCGCGCTGAACCGCGCCGCTTGAACCCCCCGCCCGGCTGTCCCGCTTGGCGCAAAGAGGAACGCATGAGACATACCGTCAGTTTCGCAGCTTCATTCGCGGCGCTCATGATCGTCTGTCTTCCGGCCTTCGCCGCCGAAGAGACCGGCGCCGGAACGGCGCCGCCAGGCGAGGCGGCTGCGCCCGCCGCCGGGACGACACCCTCCGCCGCTGCGACCCCGGCCGCCAAGGAGCCAGTGCTGACGCAAGAGGAGAAGGCCGAGAAGGAAGCGCGCAAGGCCTGCAAGATCAAGATCTGCGACATCCTCGCCACCAAGGACCCCCAAGGCGACGACGTCTCCTGTGACATCGTCAAGACCTGGCGCGGGGAGGACATCGCCAAGATGCTCGGCGGCAAGATCGATTGGCCCTGGGGCAATGCCGTCTGCCAGTCGAAGCTCGAGCTTCAGCGCGCGCCGCTGGCCAAGGCCATGAGCGAGGCGTCTTATGTGATCGCCATGCCGTCGCAGACGGTGCGCTGCACGCTGGCGCAGAAGGACAAGGGCGAGCCTTACGTGGTCGAAATCGCCATGGCGCCGAAGGTGACCTTCAAGGACGGCAAGGCGTCGGAGGCCACCATCAATTGGGGCGAGGCGCAGGCCCCCCTCTTCGTCTATCCTCTCGTCTATGCCGGCACCGGGCTCGACAACCAGACCAACGTGCTCGGGACCGAGGTGGTGCGCATGGTCAACGAGTTTGCAGGCAAGAAATGCGCCGAGGTGAAGAGCGAGCTGCCGAGCGCGACGGGAAAGTGACTGAACGCTTAGCGCGCCTGACCCGCACGCCGAGCTAAAGGTTCGGCCAGAGCATTCCCGCTTGCTAGCGCGGTCGCTTTACGGCGTTGGCGCCACACCCGCCCGCATCAGCTCAGGCCCGAGCTGGCCGGTGATCCATAGCCTGAACATGCGAAGGTCGCATTGGAACGACCAGGTGGGATGCGACGCCATGGTCGGGCGGTTTCTCTCAACCAGAAAATGCCCGGTCCACGCCAAGAGATAGCCGAGACCCATTCCGGCAAGGGCGATCGTCGGATTGACGATGACGAGGCCGACGATGAGCGCCACGGCGCCGATCCCCATGCCGAGCACATGCAGCCTCCGCGTCCCCTCTTGCGCATGGTGGCGCAGGTGATGTTGCCAGAAATCATCGAAGCTTTCTTCGCCGCCCGCCATGGCCGACCCACACCCCTTAGCAAGCCCGAGCCTATGGTGCTCTTCGCCGCAGGGTCAAGCGAGGCAGCGCTTCATCCTTTCTCGCAGCGCCCCAGAGCGGCTAGAGTAGAGGCGCGGGGCTCTGAAGGCTGCTCCCGCTAGGCGCGCTCGACGCATAAGAGAAACCGACGGGAGGACCGTGATGGACGCTGCTGACCCTTATCTCAAGCTGATCGGCCGGGTGATCCTGTCGCTGATTTTCATTCAGTCGGGCATCATGAAGATCTTCGGCTTTGCCGGCACGCAAACCATGATGGAGCAGCACGGCCTGCCGGGCATCTTGCTGCCGCTCGTCATTCTCACCGAGGCCGGAGGCGGGCTCTGCGTGCTGCTCGGTCTATGGACGCGCTATGCGGCGATCGCGCTTGCCGGCTTCTGCGTGCTGGCGGCGTATTTCTTCCACTATCAGCCGGACGACCAGATGCAGATGATCAACTTCGCCAAGAACATCACCATCGCCGGCGGCTTCCTCGTGCTCGCAGGCGCCGACCCCGGCGCTCTCGCGCTGGACAATCTGCGCCGCTAGGCTGAACGTCTCAGCTCGTCGCGCTCTCGCCCAAATTGACGATTGCGTTCTGCGCCAGCGGATCGGGGACAGCCACATCCGTCAGCCGGTGGGTTGCGTAGTAGCGGCGCAGCAGGACGAAGAGGGCGGCGGCGCCGATGAGCGGCAGGAGGATGGCCGCGGATAGAGGCACGCCAGCCGCAGCAAGAAGCGCGGCAAGCAGACAGCCGACCGCCCCGCCGACGTCCCAACTTCCCTCCGTCGCCACATGGAACCTGAGCGTGCAGGGCGAGCGCTTCGCCTGATTGTAGACGGCCGTCATCAGGGTCGGGATATAGAGGCACACCACCAAGGCCCCGAGCGCGTTGGCGACGATGGCGAGCAGGACGTGACCCGGCGCGAGGGCGCGCAAGACTGTGGTGATTACGAGCGCGCCGATGGCAAATGACACCGCCCTCTGACCATGACCGGCATCTATCAGCCGGCCGAGAAAAAGCCCTGCTACCGCACCAACCAGCGCCGCCAGCGCGAGGGCGCCGCCGAACCCGACATAGCTTTCGCCCAACGACAGGAAAAGGGCGATCTGCCAGACGAAGAAATATCCCGCAGCGATCCAGCCGTCGGCGAGAAAAAGCTTCATGCCCGGGATGGCCGCCCGGTATGCCCCGGGAGCCCGGCGCACCACGACGACATCGGGTGTCCAAAACAGCGGCAGAGCCCCGAACAGAAGAATTGCGGCAGTAGCGCCGAACGCCACGCGCGGCCCGAAGGCGACCAGCGCCCAGCCCGTCACGAGCGGGCTTGCGATGCCGACCAGGGCAGCAAGCGCCTCACGCGCGCCGACTTCCGATCCGCGATGCTCATGATTGCCCAATGCGGCGTAATAAGCGTGGTAGCTCGACCAGTAGAAGGTGTCGCCCAGCGCGGCAACCAGACACAGCACGAACAAAGCTGGCCCGAGCCCGTGCACTTCGGCGAGAAGGGGATATTGCAGCGCGGTGAGGCACGTGCCGGCGATGACAAGAGCCCTCATGCCAGAACGCACGGCGATGGGCACGACGATGGGCCGGATGATGAATCGCCCGGCGAGGATCAGCGCCAGCGAGGCGAGTACCCACGGGATGGAAACACCAGACTTCAGCAAATAGACGGCAAAAAACGCGCCGCCGCCGCTCAGCGCGATGGCGTGAATGCCGTAATGCAGGTTGAGCAGATTGACCGCCCTGCTGCGAAAGAAAGCCATGAGGCTGTCCCGAATGTGTGTGTGGCCGAGGCGAAGGGCCGCCGGAGCGGTCGAATCCCGGACCTGAGAGGGAAACCTTTACATTCGCGCGGGCGTCCCATAAATCCGCTTCGAAGCCGGCGCACGGTAACGCCAGGCCACAGGAGCTGTCATGGGCTACAAAGTCGCCGTCATCGGCGCCACCGGCAATGTCGGGCGCGAGATGCTCAACATACTGGCTGAGCGCGAATTCCCCGCCGACGAGGTATTTGCCATCGCCTCGCGCCGATCCATGGGCCTCGAGGTCTCGTTCGGCGACGGCCGGCTGAAATGCCAGGACCTCGAGCAGTTCGATTTCCGAGGCGTCGATTTTGCCCTGATGTCGGCGGGCTCCGCCGTGGCCAAGGAATGGGCCCCGAAGATCGGCGCGGCTGGCTGCGTCGTCATCGACAACTCCTCCTGCTGGCGCATGGACCCCGACGTGCCGCTCATCGTGCCTGAGGTCAATGCCGACGCCGTGGTCGGCTTCAGCAAGAAGAACATCGTCGCCAATCCCAATTGCTCGACCGCCCAGCTCGTCGTGGTGCTTAAGCCGCTCCACGACCGCGCCAAGATCAAGCGCGTCGTGGTGGCGACCTATCAGTCCGTGTCGGGCGCCGGCAAAGAGGCGATGGACGAGCTGTGGGACCAGACCAAGGGCATCTTCGTCACCAATCCGCCGGAGCCCAAGGCCTTCACCAAGCAGATCGCCTTCAACGTCATTCCTCATATCGACGTCTTCATGGAGGACGGCCAGACCAAGGAGGAATGGAAGATGATGGCCGAGACCAAGAAGATCCTCGATCCCAAGATCAAGCTCACCGCCACTTGCGTGCGCGTGCCGGTGTTCGTCGGCCATTCCGAGGCCGTCAATGTCGAGTTCGAGGACCCGATCACGGCAGCCGACGCGCGCAGGATCCTGCGCGAGGCCCCTGGCGTGCTCGTGGTCGATAAGCGCGAGCCCGGCGGCTATGTGACGCCGGTCGAATGCGTGGGCGACTACGCCACCTATGTGAGCCGCATTCGCGAGGACCAGACGCTCGACAACGGCCTCTCTTTCTGGGTCGTGTCGGACAACTTACGCAAAGGCGCCGCGCTCAACACGGTGCAGATCGCCGAGCTGATCATCAACCGCAACCTGCTCGAAAAGGCGGCTTAAGCCGCCGCGCGCTAATTCTCGCTCAAGGCCACGAAGCGCCCCGTCTCCTGCTCGAGACTGAGCAGCTCCCCACTCGCCAGGTCGAAATGGAGCCCGTGCAGGGCGAGCAGCCCCTGCTGCTCGGGCTCCTTGATGAAGGGAAAGCTGCGCAGCTGCGTCAACGATGAGCGGATCGCAGCCAATTCGAACGCCATCTCGTCGCCATAGGCGAAGATGTCGGTCTCCACGACCTTGAGATTGTCGAGCAGCGTGAGCCAGCTTCCGATGAAGCCCCGCTCCGGCACCTTGTCCCTGACCCCGCGCCGATAGGCATCGACCCCTCCGCAATGCGAATGCCCGAGCACGATGATGTGCGGCACCTTGAGCGCCAGGGCGGCGAATTCGATCGCAGCACTGGTGCCGTGATACCTGCCTTCCGGCTCGTAAGGCGGTACCAGATTGGCGACATTGCGCAGGATGAACAGCGCGCCGGGCTCGGCATCGAAGATCGCCGCCACATCGACACGCGCATCGCAGCAGGCGATCACCATGGCCGTCGGCGCTTGGCCTAGCTCGGCGAGCTGAAGATAGCGGCCGCGCTCGCTCGCATGCACGTCGCGCCGAAACCGCAGATGACCCTCGATCAGTGTTTTTGGTAAAGGCAAATCCAATCCCCTGTGCCAGAAAGCCTTGGCACCATTTCAGCCGCTTCCGCGTTTGTCCACCCGGGGGCGACGGATCAATAGAGCGCGTCTATCGACTGTTTCGAAGCGCCTACTTGATCTCGATTGAAGAGTAGAGCGAAGTTCCGACTGCCGGCACCCCCAAAAACGAGTTCGCGCCCGCCGGCACGAGGAAACGCAGTGAGGCGGAATGCGTGTTGCACGCCAAGCCTCGACCCAACTCGACAGCGACATGGCAGCGGTCGTTGCTCCCTCCCCGCGTGCCCGCGCTGGGCGGACCAATGTCTCGCGCATATCACTGCCCCCGATTGAAGGAGTGGCGAAATGGCTAAAGTACTTTGTGTTCTCTATGACGATCCGGTCGACGGCTATCCCAAGAAATACGCCCGCGACGACATCCCCAAGATCGACCACTATCCCGACGGCATGACGACGCCGACGCCGAGCAAAATCGACTTCAAGCCCGGCCAGCTTCTCGGCAGCGTCTCGGGCGAGCTCGGCCTTCGCAAATTCCTCGAAGGCGCGGGTCATACTCTGGTCGTGACCTCCGACAAGGACGGTCCCAATTCGACCTTCGAGAAGGAGCTGCCTGACGCCGAGATCGTCATCTCGCAGCCCTTCTGGCCTGCTTATATGACCAAGGAGCGCTTCGACAAGGCGAAGAAGCTCAAGCTCGTCATCACCGCCGGCATCGGCTCCGACCACACCGACCTTCAGGCCGCCATGGACAAGGGCGTCACCGTTGCCGAGGTGACCTATTGCAACTCGATCAGCGTCTCCGAGCATATCGTGATGATGATCCTGGCGCTGGTGCGCAACTACATCCCGTCCTACGGATGGGTGATCAGAGGCGGCTGGAACATCGCCGACTGCGTCGAGCGCTCTTACGACCTCGAAGGCATGAATGTCGGCACCGTCGCGGCGGGCCGCATCGGGCTTGCCGCGCTGAGACGGCTTAAGCCGTTCGACGTTAAGCTCCACTACACCGACAAGCACCGTCTGCCTGAGAAGGTGGAGAAGGAGCTTGGTCTGACCTACCACCCCAACGTTGAGTCTTTGGTCAAGGTCTGCGACGTGGTCACCATCAATGCCCCTCTGCACCCCGAGACCGAGGGCCTGTTCAACGACAAGCTGATCGGCATGATGAAGCGCGGCGCCTATCTCGTGAACACCGCCCGCGGCAAGATCTGCGACCGCGACGCGGTGGTGCGAGCGCTCGAAAGCGGTCAGCTTGGTGGCTATGCCGGCGACGTGTGGTTCCCACAGCCTGCGCCCCGAGAGCATCCCTGGCGCACCATGCCCCATCACGGCATGACCCCGCATATCTCGGGGAGCTCGCTGTCGGCGCAGGCCCGTTACGCGGCCGGCACGCGCGAGATCCTGGAGAGCTATTTCGCCAAGAAGCCGATCCGCACCGAATATCTGATCGTCGACAAGGGCAAGCTCGCCGGCGCCGGCGCTCACTCCTACACGGCGGGCGACGCCACCAAGGGCTCCGAGGAGGCGGCGAAGTACAAGAAGTCCGCGGCTTAACGGCGCCTGGAGACGACGGAGCGTTCGCAGGATTGCCGCCCGCGCTGCATTTGGCGGCGCGGGCTTATTCTGCACTTGGAACCCGGTCTCGCGAGCGGGCTAACAGACGCTCAGGACGAGTTCAGTGCTTTTTCTTCGAGGTTTTGTGCGCGACCTTTTTGTGCGTCGAGTGCTTCACAGTCTTCACAGTCGCCGTCTTCTGCCGCAACTTATAGGCTTGGGTTTGCGACATCTCGCCCGCATCGATGAGGGCACCCACGCACGCATTGGTTATTTTCTTTATGTTGCGGGACATGCAGGCACGCAGCGCCTCGGTGCCGAGCCCATACTCACTGCAATACTTATGATAGTCCGTTTGGCAATCGCGCTTCTCGCGCTCGGTAATAGTGGTCGCGGCCACAGCTGGAAGCAAAATGAGGATGAAGGCGAAAATTGCCGCGCCTACAGCAGTGCCGTATTTGGTGGTCATGTGTCTAAACCCTGTCTGATCGAGCACATAAGGAGGCAGGGGGGCACGAGGGCTTTTCTGCCGCCGGCAAATAACCGACCCACCGCGGCCAAATAATGTCAGGCCGAGAGCCCAGATTTCCTTGATTCCCGGGCGCCTGGCATCAGCTCTGTCCGCCGAGCACGGCGAACCCTTGTGCCTCGAAGGCCGGCCGCGCCTCTGGCGATACGAGGAAGTCGAGAAACTTGCGCGCTTCGAGCTTGGCCGATGCCAGAAGGGCCACGGGATATTGGATCTTCGGGTGGCTCGCCTCGGGGAAGGTGCCGATCACCTTGACCGCCGGCTCGGACTTCGCGTCCGTCCCATAGACGATGCTAAGCGGCGTCTCGCCTTTTGCGACGAAGGTGAGAGCGGCACGAACATTCTCCGCCTGAGCCACACGCGGCGACACGGCGTCCCAAACCCCAAGGCTGCTCAAAGCCGCCTTGCCGTATTTTCCTGCCGGAACGCTGTCGACGTTTGCCATCGCGAGCTTGCCGTCGGCCCCCAGTGCAGCCAGCAGGGGAAAGTCCTTCGCGATCGTCAAGGACACGGTCGAATCCTTCGGCGCGATCAGCACGAGCGTGTTGCCGAGGAGGATCCGCCGCGAAGCAGTTTCGATGAGTTGGCCTTGGCCAGGTAGTCCATCCAGTCGAGGTCGGCTGAAAAGAAAATATCGGCCGGCGCGCCAGCTTCGATCTGCTTGGCGAGCGCCGAGGACGCGGCATAGCTGATGGCGACCTTGTCTCCGGTCTTTTGCTCATAAAGCTTCGCGGCATCATCGAGCGCATTCTTCAGGCTCGCGGCCGCGAAGACGGTGATATCCGTGGGCTGCGCGAGCGGCGTCGCGAACGGCGCGACGAGGAAGCCGAGAATCGCGGCTGCCATCAGACTGCGGCGGAAATAATTCGCGGACATGGCCGGTTCCTTTGTTGCAGCTTTATCTGCACGGAGACAAAACGTGAGCAAGGCGACGTGGTGCGAGCGTACAGAGGTCGTTCGATTCAATGCGAGGGGATTTCCAGCGAGCCGGGATTGGCGATCGTCCATTCGCAACAGGGGTGCTGTCATGCATCGATGAAAGAATCGCGCGAGGGAAACTGCCAGTTAGCGCGCTGAAGCCAGGCTGGCGGGCCCGGGTCTTAGGCCCTCCCAAGGCCCTTGCGGTTGGGACAAAGCGCGTTCAAATTGCTGGCAAATAGGCTCGGTCGACAGAGCCAAGCTCGGGGGGAAGCCGATGGCGACTGCGGTACGTGCAGCCACGGCCGGCGATCATGCCGGCCTGCTCGACAAAGAGCGCATCATCGCGCCGGCGGATTATAACCGCTGGCTCGTGCCGCCCGCAGCGCTGGCCATACATCTCTGCATCGGCATGGCCTATGGCTTTAGCGTGTTCTGGCTGCCGCTCGGACGCGCCGTCGGCGCAGGCCAGGGCCTCGACAAGCCGATCCCCTGCCCCGGCGACGCGACCACCTTTTTCGGCAAGGTCGCCATCACCGGCCACGCCCTCTTCGCCACCGACTGCGACTGGACCCAGTTCGACCTTGGCTGGATGTTCACCCTGTTCTTCGTCCTGCTTGGGGTGTCTGCCGCCATCTGGGGCGGCTGGCTCGAGCGCGTGGGTCCTCGCAGGGCGGGCGTCGTCGCGGCTTTGTGCTGGTGTGGCGGGCTCATGATCTCGGCCGTGGGCATCTACATCCATCAGCTCTGGCTGATGTGGCTCGGCTCCGGTCTCATCGGCGGCTGCGGACTGGGGCTCGGCTATATCTCGCCCGTCTCCACCCTCATCAAATGGTTTCCCGACCGCCGCGGCATGGCGACCGGCATGGCCATCATGGGTTTCGGCGGCGGCGCCATGATCGGCAGCCCGCTCGCCACCCTCCTCATGAATTATTTCGCCACACCCACCTCGGTCGGCGTGTGGGAGACCTTCGTCACCATGGGCGTGATCTATTTTGTCTTCATGCTCGGCGGCGCCTTCGGCTATCGCCTGCCGCCGACCGGCTGGAAACCGGAAGGCTGGACCCCACCCGCCAGCGCCAAGGCGATGATCACCACCGGGCACGTCGACCTGAAAGACGCCCACAAGACGGCACAGTTCTGGCTGATTTGGGCGGTGCTCTGCCTCAACGTCTCGGCCGGCATCGGTATTATCGGGGCTGCCGCGCCGATGCTGCAGGAGACCTTCGGCGGACGGCTGTTCGGCGATCCCACCGTCGGCTTTGCCAACTTCACCGATGACCAAAAGGCCAAGGCGGCGCTGGTCGGCGCGGCCTTCGTCGGCCTGTTCTCCCTCTTCAACATCGCTGGCCGCTTCTTCTGGGCGTCACTCTCGGACAGGATCGGGCGCAAGGTGACTTATTTCATCTTCTTCACCCTCGGCTTCATCTGCTACACAGCGGCGCCGACGCTCGCCAGCCTCGGCCTGCTCGCCCTGTTCGCGGCGGCCTTCTGCCTCATCGCCTCGATGTATGGCGGCGGCTTCGCCACCATCCCGGCCTACCTCGCCGACATCTTCGGCACGCAGTTCGTCGGCGCCATTCACGGGCGCCTGCTCACCGCCTGGTCGACGGCCGGCATCGTCGGCCCCGTCATCGTCAACTACATGCACGACTCGCGCAAAGCCGCAGGCGTTGCGCCCGACCAGATTTATCACCCGATCTTCTACGTCCTGGCTGGGCTCCTGGTGGCGGGCTTCATCGCCAACCTTCTGATCAGGCCGCTCGCCAAGAAATGGTTCATGAAGCCGGAAGAGGTCGAGGCTCTGCAAACCAAGACGGCGCGGGACCGCGCCATGCACGCCGTCGAGATCCGGGCAGGCGAGGATACGCACCCGGGCATCGGCCTGCTGCAGCCGATCGGCATGGCCCTGATCGCGGTGTCGGTGGTGTGGTGGATCACCTTCTACACCAAGGTGGGAGGCATCGGCGGGGCGTGGGAGTGCCTCTTCTACAGCGCGGGACCTTGCCTCGACACCATCACCAAGTCTGAGCTCGCCGGCTATTTCGCCTATCGTCCCTTCCTGATGTGGATCGGGCTCGCGCTGTGGGTTGTCGGCATCGTGCTCAGCCCCAGGCGCTTCGAGGTGGCCCCGCTCGCCTGGGCGGTAGTGGGCATCCCGCTCCTGTGGGGCATCTGGATCACCGTGGACAAGGCGCTGGTCCTGTTCGAATAGCCTCGCACATGAAAGGACCCTGACAAAAGGGCCTGTGGGACCTGCTTTGCTAAGGCACTCTGACTGCATTCCTATATCTAGTGGGTGACTGTGGGATAACGACCACTATTTCTGGCTGGTCTCGCCAAACGTTTCTGTCAGAATTTCTTAATCTGGCATTCAGGGCGCGTTCATGGGCAAGTCATGCAGCGCTCATGCCCATACCCCATTATCCTATCTTCTAGTTCACCGAAGGAGACGACCTATGAAAGAGTGGCTGAAACCCGAGATCACCGAGTCCGAGGCTGGCATGGAAGTGACGAGCTATCTCCCGGCCGAGCTCGATCGCGCTTAATCACGGCGTCGACCTATACAAGTTTTCTTTAAAGATGGCGGTCCCCGGCGAAATGCGGGGATCGCCATTTTAGTTTTGCCTGACCGGCTCTAAGCCGCCGCGCCCATTGCGCGCCCTCCCCTTCTCCCCAGCTTCCCCTGAAGCCCAGCCTTGGGCTAGATAGGCCTCCCTCATGAGAGGCGCATCCGGCGATGGGGCTTTTCCGAAGCAAGACCGAGACTGACGCTGAAGCCGAGATCGCCGCCATCGCGCGCAGTCTCCGCCTGACATCCGCCACCCGTCCGGCCATCCGCTTTATCCGCCAGCCAAGCTGATGGACCCCCTGTTCGCCACTCTCATCGCTGTCGTCATCGCCATTCCGGTGCTGGCCATCGTCAGCATCGTGCTCACGCTCGGCACCCGCGAGCGCATTAAGAGGCTGGAGTCCAGGCTGGCCTCCCTCGATTGGCTAGAGTTCAGGCTGGCCTCCCTCGAAACGCGCCTCGCCGGAACGGCCGGCGAAGCCCCTGTGCCCAAGCCTGTCTCCCCTCCCGCCCCCGAGGCGCTGCCCGCGGCATCCCAGCCGCCTGAGGCGAGGACTGAGGACGTGGCGCCGCCAACACCGTCTGAGCCTGAGCCACCTGCCGCTGCGCCTGCGCCCCCCGCGCCAGCGGCCAGGCCTAAGATCAGCCTTGAAGAGCGCTTCGGCACCCAATGGGTGGTCTGGGCCGGCGGGATTGCGCTGGCGCTCGGCGGCTTCTTCCTCGTGCGCCAGGCCATCGAGCAGGGCTGGTTTGGGCCTGGAGCCCGGGTCCTGCTGGCGGGCGCCGTGGCGCTCGCGCTGATCGGCGCCGGCGAATGGACGAGGCGAAGAGAGCTCCAAACCGGGCTGGCAGGCCTCCCCAAGGCGCATATCCCGAGCGTGCTGACCGCCGCGGGCACGGCAATCGCCTATGCCGACGTCTACGCGGCCTACGCGCTTTACGGCTTTATCGGTCCGACCGCCGCCTTCCTGCTTCTTGGCGTCGTCGCCTTGGGCACGCTGGCAGCAGCGTTGCTCCATGGACCGGCCCTTGCTGGGCTGGGCCTGGTCGGCGCCTTCATCACGCCGCTGATCGTCTCGACCGAGCAGCCGAATTATTGGGCGCTCTATCTCTATCTTGCCGTGGTGACGGTTGCCGCCTTCGCGCTCGCGCGGGCCAGGCTGTGGCGCTGGCTCGCCGTCACCGTGGTCATCGCCAGCGTGCTGTGGACCCTGCCCGGCCTCGACGATCTACAGGCGCTTACCCCCCACGTGGTCCACGTTGCCATCGGCTTCACGCTGGCCGCTCTCTTGATCATTTCAGGCCTGCTGTTCGGGCCTGACGCCGCGCGCAGCGAGATCGACCCGGTGTCCTCCGGCGCGCTTATGGCTTATCTCTTCGCCTCGATGCTTCTCGTCGTGGCGAGCGGCCATGACACTCTCGCGCTGAGCCTGTTCGTGGTGCTCGTCACCTCGGCCTTGGCGATCGCCTGGCGCACCGACGCTGCCGCAGCCGCCGTACCCGCCGCCGCCGTCCTCGTCACTCTCATCTTTGTGCAATGGTCGATCGATTTCGATGTCGGCCAGCTCGGGCTGCCCACGGGGCCCGTGCCCGACAGCCTCTGGGAGCCCGACCAATTTCTGTTCGGCACGCCGCTGACGCTCGGCGCCGTTTTCGCCGCTCTGTTCGGCGCGTCGGGGTTTCTCGCGCAGGATCGCGACGAGCGGCCGCTGGTGGCGGCCCTGTGGAGCGCCTCAGCGGTGCTCGCGCCCATCGCCATTTTGATCGCCCTTTACTATCGCATCGCCGGCTTCGACCGCTCCATCCCCTTTGCCAGTGCGGCGCTGGTGCTGGCCGGCATCTTCGCCTTTGCCACCGACGCCTTGAGCCGGCGGAGCCCCGACGCAGAGCGCTCCGCAAGCGCCATCTTCGCCACCGGCTCGATCGCCGCGCTGGCGCTCGCCCTCAGCCTCGCTCTGGAGAAGGGCTGGCTCACCGTTTCGCTCGCGCTGATGGTCCCCGGCATTGCCTGGGTTGCCGAGAAGCGCGCCTTGCCCGCGCTCCGTTGGCTTGCCGCAGCAGTCACCGTCGGCGTGCTCGGGCGCATCGCCTGGGACCCGCGCATCGTCGGCGATGCCGTCGGCACGAGACCAATCTTCAATTGGCTGCTCTACGGCTACGGCGTTCCGGCGGCCTCGTTCTGGTTTGCCGGCTCAATGCTACGCAAACGCGCCGACGACGTGCCCGCCCGCGTGGTCGATGCCGCTGCCATCCTCTTCAGCGTGCTTCTCATCGTGCTCGAGGTGCAGCATTACATCACCGGCGGCGATCCTTACGCGAGCGGGCACGAGCTCGCGCAAGTCGCCCTCGACGTCTCCCTTCTGCTCGCCGTGGTGATCGGGCTGGAGCGCCTGCGCCTCGTGAGCGGCAGCGTCGTCCACGATTGGGGCGCGCGCCTGCTCGCCGCCCTGGTTTTCATCGAAATGATGTTCAACCTCGGCATTTCCGAAAATCCCTTGTTCACCGGCGAAAATGTCGGCGGTCGGTTCATCAATCTCGTTCTTCTCGGCTATGGCATACCCGCCGTGCTCGCCGGCGTGCTTGCTCACATGACGCGGGACACGCGGCCGCGCTGGTACTGCACGATTGCTGCCATCGTGGCGCTTGGGCTTGCGCTCGGCTATCTCTCGCTCGAGATCCGCACCCTCTACCATGGCCCGGTGCTGACCGAGGGGGCGACCTCCGATGCCGAGCAATATACCTATTCCGCCGTCTGGCTCATGTTCGGCGTGGCGCTGCTCGCCGCCGGCATCGCCCTCCGCTCGCTTCCCTTGCGCATCGCCTCGGCCGCGGTCGTGGTGCTCACCGTGCTGAAGGTTTTCATCATCGACATGTCGGACTTGACCGGCATCTATCGTGCTCTGTCCTTCCTCGGGCTTGGCGTCGTGTTGATCGGCATCGGCTGGTTCTATCAGCGGCTCCTGTTCCCGCGGACCCGCGAGCCACAGCCGTCTTAACCCCTCGACAAGCCTTCGCATCCTGCCGCCGTCTCTATATGCTCGCGCCTGAAGAGGAGATTGCAATGCAGAGACTGTCTTTGACGGTCATGCTGGCTTTGGCGCTCTGGGCCCTGCCGCAAGCGCCTGCGTCCGCCGCGGAAGGCCAGGATGCGGCGACGCAAGCCAAATGCCTCAAGGCCGAGGTGAACCCGATCACGGGCCATGTGCTTTGCGTCGAGCCTCTTGGCGCCCCGGTAGATCCCGCACCCTCCGCGGCCGAAAACCCCTGCCGGGAGAATCCGCGCGCCGAAGGAGACTGGAGCTTCAAGCCGACCTGCCGCACAGCGCCTGCCGGGTCTTAGCGTAATCTCTGCCTCAGTAACGGCCGAACTGCGAAATAAGACCCATGAACCAACCGCAAGCCCAGCAACCCGACAAGACCGTCACCGGCAATTTCTTCGAGGACTTCAAGCTTGGCCAGGAGATCGTGCACGCCACGCCCCGCACGGTGACGGTGGGCGATGTGGCGCTCTTCACCGCGCTTTATGGTCCGCGCTTCGCCGTGCAGTCCTCCGACGCCTTTGCCCATGAGATCGGCTATCCGCGCTCACCCATAGACGACCTCCTCGTCTTCCACGTCGTCATCGGCAAAACCGTGCCGGACATCTCGCGCAATGCCATCGCCAATCTCGGCTATGCCGAGTTCCGCTTTCTCGCCCCGGTCTATCCCGGCGACACGCTCGCCTCGACCTCCAAGGTGATCGGGGTGAAGGAGAACTCCAACAAGAAGAGCGGCACGGTCTATGTGCGCTCCACGGGCAAGAACCAGCGTGGGCAGCCGGTGCTCTCTTATGCGCGCTGGGTGATGGTCAACAAGCGTGACGCCGACATGCCGGCGCCGCAGCCTGTGGTGCCCGAGCTTGCCGCGAGCGTCGATCCCGTGACGCTCGGCGCCGCACTGCCGCCGCTCGAGCTCGACGGCTACGACTATGCCCTTGCCGGCTCGCCCAAGCGGTGGGGCGATTACACGGTCGGCGAGAAAATCGACCATATCGACGGCCAGACCATCGAGGAGGCCGAGCACCAGCTCGCCACCCGCCTCTTCCAGAACACCGCGCGAGTGCATTTCAATCAGCACGTGGAAGGCAAGGGACGCTTCGGGCGGCGGCTCGTCTATGGCGGCCATATCATCTCGATCGCCCGGGCTCTGAGCTTCAACGGCCTGGCCAACGCCTTCCACATCTTGGGCCTTAACGGCGCCCGCCACGTGGCGCCCTCCTTCGCCGGCGACACCATCTATGCCTGGAGCGAGGTGCTCGACAAAGCCGAGCTGCCGGGCAGATCCGACATGGGCGCGCTGCGCTTACGCACCTTCGCCGTCAAGGATCGCGCTTGCGCCGACTTCACCGGGCTTAAGGCCGACGGCAGCCACGAGGACGGCGTCGTCCTCGACATGGATTACTGGGTGGCGCTCCCGCGCTAGCCCGACGGGCGGGCAGTGGAGGCTATTTTGGGCAAATACCGTTGCTGAGTAGCGGCTTGATGCACTTGCACCCCTTGGCCGTGGGCATCCAACCTTTATTGCATCCGGTGTAGTCGGCGGGAAATTTGATGAGACAGTCTCGGTTGCAGAGCCGCCGCTTTTCGGCACACGCCCGGCTTTCGACATAAACTTCGCCGCAGGCTACGGTGCAATTATAGATGCATGCATTGTAGCCCGCCGAATGGGCTACCAAAGTTAAGGTAGCGGCACTCGACTTGACCCGGCAACATAAGGGCCGCCGCCGTCATCGCCGTTGTAACCCACATGACTACGCTATTGTGCAACCCGGCGCTGCGAAAAACGCCTGGACGATACTAGCACGTAAGATAGGCGCGACTGGAGGAAACCGCGCGGAGCTCCGGAGGTTGGATCAAAGCAGTGACCTTTGGAGTCGTGATCAGGTCGGGAGGAACCGCCATGAGCCAGAGAGTAATCGCACTTAACGCCTCGCTCGTCGCCGTATTCCTGCTGGCGGCACCAGCCTCGGCCGAGGAGCATAAGGGTAGCCCGGTCTACAAGGCCTCGGCCGTGCTTAAGGACGCGACCGGCAAGGACGTCGGCACGGCGACGTTCTCCGCGACCCCGAGCGGGGCGCTGCTAGACCTGAACCTGACCGCCATCCCGCCCGGGGTGCATGCCTTGCACATCCACGCGGTCGGCAAATGCGAGCCGCCGAAATTCGAAACCGCAGGCCCGCACTTCAATCCCGATCAGACCAAGCACGGCATCATGAATCCCGAGGGACCGCATGCCGGTGACCTGCCCAACATCCACGTGCCTGCCGACGGCAAGCTCGAGGTGGAGTTCCTCGATCCGGTCGTGACTTTGAGCCAGGAATCGGCCCTGCTCGACGCCGACGGCGCCTCCATCGTCATCCATGCCGGCCCGGACGACTACAAGACCGACCCTGCCGGCAATTCCGGTGACCGCATCGCCTGTGGCGTCATCACGCCCTAACAGGCTACGCGTGCCAAAACAAAAGGCGCAATGACCTCTCGGTGTCACCGCGCCTCTTGCTCTGAATTCAGTCGATCTTCCGGATTAGCTCTTGCACCAAAGGATGACCACCTTGGGATGGCGCATCCACTTCTGCACTTTCGAGCAACACCACCGGAGCCCCACACCATCCCACTTGAGCTTGCCGCCGTCGGTGGTGCACTGGGCTTCATAGGTGACGGCATGCGCCGGTCTTGAGTTGGACGCCAAGAAGCCGCCAAAGACGAAGGCGGCGGAAAGTAAGAACAAGCCAAGAATCGCTGCTTTTCGCATTATGCTTCCTCCAACTTTGTCAGCCCGGCACCTTCGCCATGATTAGATGAACGCCCACGCCCGGTCAAACCCGAAAGCTTTCGGTTGGATTGGTTGCCTGACGCGGTGGGCCAAGGGATTGCGCTCGGGCGGGCGTGTGCTTAAAGGATGGAATCCCGCCAAGACCGGTTCGCACCATGATCCAATCTAAGGCTTCCGCCGCCCGCCCGCTCTCCCCGCATCTGCAGATTTACCGGCCGATGCTCACCATGATGATGTCGATCGCCCATCGCGTCTCCGGCGCGGCGCTGGCGGCGGGCTTCCTGCTGCTGGCCTGGTGGCTGGTGGCGCTCAGCTTAGGCCCCGAGCCATACGCCCATGTCTCGAGCTTCTTCGCCAGCATCCCCGGACGGACGCTGCTGTTCCTCTTTAGCTGGGCGCTCATCCACCACATGCTCGGCGGCATCCGCCACCTGACCTGGGACACCGGCCGTGGTCTCGACAAGGTGAGCATCGAGATCTTCGCTTGGGCGACCATCATCGGCTCGACAACGCTCACCATCCTGCTGTGGTTGGTGGGCTATTGGCTCAAGGGGGCGTTCTAGCCATGGCCACCCCTCTTGCACGCGTACGTGGCCTGGGCTCGGCCCATCGCGGCACCGAGACCTTCTGGCGCCAGCGGCTAACGGCCGTAGCCAACGTTCCCCTGATTCTCTTCCTCATCCTGTCGATCGTCACCCATATCGGGGCCGACTATGCCGAGGTGAGGAGCTATTTCGCGCAGCCCCTCGTCGCGCTTGCCATGCTCGCGCTCATGCTCTCGGCCGCGGTCCATATGCGCATCGGGCTGAAAGAGATCATCGAGGACTACGTGCATGGCGGCGCCAAGGTGATCGCCATCCTACTTGCCACCTTCTTCGCGGCCGGCGTCGGGCTTGCTTGCGTCCTCGCCATTCTCAAGATCAGTCTCGGATCCTAGTTTCCATGCCTCAAGACGCGACACCACAAGACGCCCCGCCCCACGACGCGGTCCAGGTGAACGGCCGCGCCTACCCCATCATCGACCACGCCTATGACGTGGTGGTGGTCGGCGCCGGCGGCTCAGGCCTGCGCGCCGTGGTCGGCGCCAGCGAGGCTGGCTTGCGCACCGCCTGCATCACCAAGGTGTTCCCCACCCGCTCCCACACCGTCGCCGCCCAGGGCGGCATCGCCGCGGCGCTCGGCAATATGGGCCCCGACGACTGGCGCTGGCATATGTACGACACGGTGAAGGGCTCCGACTGGCTGGGCGATCAGGACGCCATCGAGTATCTCTGCCGCAACGCGCCCGAGGCCGTTTACGAGCTCGAGCATTGGGGCGTGCCTTTTTCCCGCAACGACGACGGCAAGATCCTGCAGCGCGCCTTTGGCGGCATGACCATGGATTTCGGCAAGGGCCCGGCCAAGCGCACCTGCGCCGCCGCCGACCGCACCGGCCACGCCATGCTGCACACCATGTACGGCCAGGCGCTCCGCCATTCGGCAGAGTTCTTCATCGAGTATTTCGCCATCGACCTCATCATGGACGAGGACGGGCGTTGTCGCGGCGTCATCGCCCTATCGATGGCCGACGGCACGCTGCACCGCTTCCGCGCCCACCAGGTGATCCTGGCGACCGGCGGCTATGGCCGCGCCTATTTCTCCTGCACCTCCGCCCATATCTGCACAGGCGACGGCAACGCCATGGTGCTGCGCGCAGGCCTCCCGCTCCAGGACATGGAGTTCGTGCAGTTCCACCCGACCGGCGTCTACGGCGCCGGCGTGCTCATCACCGAAGGCGCCCGCGGCGAAGGCGGCTTCTTGCGCAACTCAGAGGGCGAGAATTTCATGGAGCGCTATGCGCCCCATGCCAAGGACCTTGCCTCGCGCGACGTCGTCTCCCGCGCCATCACCATCGAGATCAGGGAGGGTCGCGGCCATGGCCCCGACAAGGACTATATCCATCTGCACCTGGAGCACCTCGATCCCAACCTCCTCGCCGAGCGGCTCCCGGGCATCACCGATCTTGCGCGCATCTTCGCCGGCGTCGACGTTAAGGAGGGGCCGATCCCGGTGCTGCCCACCTGCCACTACAATATGGGCGGCATCCCCACCAACATGCATGGCGAGGTGATCTCGCCGCGCGACGGCGATCCCGACGCTATCGTGCCCGGGCTCATGGCGCTCGGTGAGGCGGCTTGCGTCTCGGTGCATGGCGCCAATCGCCTCGGCTCGAACTCCCTCATCGACCTTGTCGTGTTCGGCAGGGCCGCAGCGCATCGCTGCGCCGAGATCGTCAAGAGACAGACCGCCATTCCCGAGTTGCCGAAAGGCGCCGGCGAGGCGGCAATCGAGCGGCTCGACCGCTTCCGCTACGCCAGCGGCGGCACCCCCACCGCCGAGCTGCGCCTCAAGATGCAGAAGGCCATGCAGAGCCACTGCGCCGTGTTCCGCACCAAGAAGGTGCTGAAAGAGGGCGTCAAGGCCATCCGCGCCGTGTGGGACGATGGCGCCGACATCCACGTCACCGACCGCTCGCTGATCTGGAACACCGACCTGATCGAGACGCTCGAATTCGACAATCTGATCTCGCAGTCGGCCGCCACCGTGCAAGGCGCGCTGGCACGAGAGGAAAGCCGCGGGGCGCATGCGCGCGAGGACTTCCCCAAGCGCGACGACGTCAAATGGATGAAGCACACGCTGTCTTACGCCGATTACGGCACGCACGCGGTGCGCCTCGACTACCGCCCGGTGCACTCTTTCACGCTGTCAAACGAGATCGCCTATATCGAGCCCAAAGAGCGGGTGTATTGAGCGAATGGGCTCGATTAGCATTGCGTTCTCGCTGGCAGCGTTCCTTGGCGGCCTTTGCTGTGCCCGGCTGAAGACCGCTTCCATGGTAGGCGCCGTGCCTACGCTCCTCTACGCCCTGTTGGTCGTGGTCGGGCTTTGGGACATGTTGGCTGATGCAAACCTGTCCTATGTGCTCGGCGCACTGACGGTGTCGTGCTTGGCGATCTTCCTGCCGGCGATCCTTGCCTCTCTTCTCCAGGGCATTGGCGCGCTTTTCCGCCGCCAACCTGGCTGAGTGCGTTTTGCTTGCCCGCCCGGGTGTCTGTGCTACCTATTTTCCTGTCGGCCGTCTCTCGGAAGATCAACCATGGTCCAGTTCACGCTTCCCAAGAACTCCAAGGTCAAGAAGGGCAAGGCGTGGAATCCGCCGCCCGCGGATGCCGAAGAAGGCCGCTGGCGGGAGTACCGCATCTACCGCTTCGACCCCGAGACGGGGGAGAACCCGCATCTCGACACCTATTGGGTGGACATGAACGAGTGCGGGCCGATGGTTCTCGACGCCCTTCTCTGGATCAAGAACACTATCGACCCCACGCTCACCTTCCGCCGCTCGTGCCGCGAAGGGGTGTGCGGCTCCTGCTCCATGAACATCGCCGGCACCAATACGCTGGCCTGCACCATGCATGCCGACGACGCCAAGGGCGCCATCCCCGTCTACCCGCTGCCGCATCTGAAGGTGATCAAGGACCTGGTGCCGGATATGACCGAGTTCTATGCCCAGCACCGCTCCATCGAGCCCTGGCTCAAGACCGACACGCCCACGCCGCCCAAGGAGTGGCGCCAAAGCCACGAGGATCGCCAGAAGCTCGACGGCCTTTATGAGTGCATCCTGTGCGCCTGCTGCTCGACCGCCTGCCCTTCTTATTGGTGGAACGGCGACCGCTATCTCGGCCCCGCCATCCTGCTCCAGGCCGAGCGCTGGGTCGAGGACAGCCGCGACGAGCGCACCGGCGAGCGCCTCGACGATCTCGAGGATCCCTTCCGGCTCTATCGCTGCCACACCATCCTCAACTGCACCAAGGCCTGCCCCAAGGGGCTGAACCCGGCGGCGGCGATCGCCTCGCTCAAGCGTAAGATGGTCGAGCGCAGCGAATAGCGGCGAGAGGGGGCAACGAATGATCGACCATATCGGCATGCCAGTCAGCGACATCGCCCGCGCCACCGAGTTCTACCTGAAGGCGCTGGCGCCGCTCGGGATCTCCATCGTCATGCAGGTCTCCGCCGAGGAGAGCGGTCATGGCGCGGCGGTCGGCTTTGGCGCCAACTGGAAGCCGTTCTTCTGGATCGGCGAGGCCCCGGCGCTGACCGGCGGCCATGTGCACGTCGCCTTCGCCGCAGACAGCAGGGAGGCGGTCGACGCCTTCTACCGCGCCGCTCTTGCCGCCGGCGCCAAGGACAACGGCCCGCCGGGCCTGCGCCCCCATTATCACGCCAACTATTACGGCGCCTTCGTGCTCGATCTCGACGGCAACAATATCGAGGCCGTGTGCCACGCGCTGATGCCGGTCGCGCTCTAGCGCGAAATCCCTTCGGGTTGAATCATGGATTTCGCTCTAGCTTTTTGTTTGAGGGCCCCTCACTGCCTCAAGCAGCGCGGCAGAGAGAAGGTGCAGGTCGGCTGCTCGGTCGGACCCTCCTCCGAGTTCTTCTGTCTTTCCTTCGCGCTCTTGCCGCCCTGATAGGCATAAGGGCTTTGCACGTCTTTAACGGCGAAGTTGACCTTAATCAGATGATCGTTCTCGAACACGAGGCTCGCCGTGCAGGTCCAGTTCTTGTCGTCCTTCTTGAGCCCGCCGAGGATGCCGCCCTTCTTCTTCTCCTCGGACTTGCCCTTCTCCTCGGCTTTGGGCGCCTCGCCGGGCACCGGGCCGGCGCCTTGATAGTGATAGGTGAGCGTCTCAGTCGCGCCGCTGCTTTGATAGCGGGAGTGAGGCTGCCCGGCGCAGGCGATGATGTCGGTCTTGCTCATGCCGAGATAGGGCGCGGCCGGGTCGCCATAGGCGATGTGCTTTAGCGTCGCCGTCGGGTTGGCGCAGGACGCGACCAGCAGCGAAGCGGCAAAGGCCGCCAGGAGGGCACGGAGAAGGTGCATCGTCTTACGCTCAATCCCGAAATCCGGCGGCATCATGGCGGCCTAAGCCCGCGACCGGCCATCGATTTCCCCTCTCCCCTTGTGGGAGAGCAGAAGCAGGTCCTCGGGCGTCACAGCGCGCCGACGAAATCCCACAGCAGCTTCATGTTGAGCACGATCACGGTGACGGCGGTGACCACGGCGAGCCCCGTCACCCAGCGCGGCGCGATCAGCGCTCCCATCTTGCGCTTGTCGGCGGTGAACATCACCAGCGGCACGATGGCGAAGGGAAGCTGCAGGCTCAACACCACCTGGCTCAGGATCAGCAGCTTGGCCGTTCCCGCCTCGCCATAGGCGATGGTGACGACGGCCGCCGGCACAATGGCGATGCCGCGGGTCACCAGACGGCGCAGCCACGGCGGCAGCCGAATATCGAGGAAGCCCTCCATCACGATCTGCCCCGCCATGGTGGCGGTCACCGTCGAGTTCAGCCCGCAGCACAGCAGCGCGATGGCGAACAGCGACGGCGCCATGGCCGAGCCGAGCAGCGGCGCCAGGAAATGATACACCTGCCCGAGCTCGGCCACGTCGGTCTGGCCTGTCTTGTGAAAGGTCGAGGCTGCCAGGATCAGGATCGAGGCGTTGATGGTGAGCGCGAACATCAGCGCGATGGTCGAGTCGGTGGTGGCCAGCGTGATTGCCTCGCGCTTCTCCGGCAGGCTCGTGCCGAAGCGCCGCGTCTGCACGATGCCCGAGTGCAGATAAAGGTTATGCGGCATCACCGTCGCGCCGAGAATGCCGAGCGCCAGATACAGCATGTTCGGGTTCTTCACGATCTCGACGGTCGGCGCGAAGCCTAAGATGACCTGGCCCCAATCGGGATCGGCCATGGCGATCTGGATGCCGAAGCAGACGGTGATCACCAACAGCATGGTGACGATGAAGGCCTCGATCCAGCGGAAGCCGAGCGCCTGCATCCACAGGATCAGGAACACGTCGAGCGCGGTCAACAGCACGCCGATCTCGAGCGGAATGCCGAATAGGAGATTGAGCCCGATGGCCGTGCCGATCACCTCGGCGAGATCGGTGGCGCAGATGGCGAACTCGGCAAGCGCCCACAGCGGCCAGGCCACCCAGCGCGGGAAGGCGTCGCGGCAGGCTTGCGCCAGGTCGCGCCCCGAGGCGATGCCGAGCCGCACGCACAGCGCCTGCAGCAGAATGGCCATCAGGTTCGACAGGAGCGCGATGGAGAGGAGCGCGTAGCCGAATTTCGACCCGCCGGCGAGAGAGGTCGCCCAGTTGCCCGGGTCCATATAGCCGACGGCGATGAGATAGCCGGGCCCGAGAAAGGCCAGCAGCTTCATCCAGAAGGGGCCCGTGGGCCGCGTCTTGATGGAGCCAAAGACTTCGGCGAGAGAAGGCGTGCGCGCCGCGCGCCGCCAGCCCTGGTCGCGGGCTTCGGCATGCGCCTCGGCGAGTTCTGCGTCTCCCGCTTCGTCTAATGCCCGGTACAGCCTCAGCATCAAGCGACTCCCTGATCCTGAGGTGCGCGCCCGTTGGGCGCGCCTCGAAGGATGTCCGCAGATTTCACTGAGCGCAGCATGCACTTCCCTCATCTCAGGGCGTCGAGCGGGAGCGCTCTTACGCGCAGACTCCCCGCCCAAGCGGGATTGTCACATGCCGCATATATCTTACATGCGAATAATTTGCAAGTGCAACACGGATGCAGCAGGAGGTTTAGGACCACGTCATTACCAAGGACGCTGTCCTAGGAAGTCTAAGGCCCTACGAGGCCTTCTTGTCCTTCATATTGAACGCCCACCACGCACATCGTTCGGCGTAGGTAATGCATCCACCTCAGACGCACGTAGAGGAGGGACGATGGCGCGGGTGCGGTTCAACTCGGCGGGACGGGAGGGAACCGGCGGCGTGGCCCGTTGTTAGGCGAAAGGATGGAGGGAGCTTCTTTAAAAGCGAGGTCGCCCATGTCCGGCGCGCATTACAACGTTCTATTTCTCTCAAATCGCAACACCGCGCGGAGCATTTTCGCCGAGGCCGTCATGAACCGAATTGGCCGCAAAAGCTTCGCCGGATTCAGCGCCGGGATACGGCCGGCAGACCAACTCGATCCCCTGGCGTGCGACGTTTTGCGGGTCGCGAAATATCCGACGGACGGTTTGCACCCAAAGCCTTGGAAGGAGTTTGCCGGAGCCGCCGCTCCGCCGCTCGATTTCGTTTTCACCTTGTGCGATCCGGCCGCGGGCGAGCCACTGCCGCACTGGCCGGGCCGACCTATCACCGCCGATTGGCGCTATGCCAACCCGGAACGACTGCGCGGCGAGGCCTGGGAGCGGCGCAAGGAGCTCGGCGCGATGCTCGCCGGTCTCGAGCGGCAACTCAGGGCGTTCATTCAACTGCCCTTCCGCTCCCTCGACGATATCAGCCTGCGCGAGCGGCTGCGCGAACTCGGCCAGGGCATCGATGCGAGTTGAGTACGCCCGCCACGGCCGCGTCCTTTCGCCGGTAGCCTCCGGATAGCTTTTGCTCGCTACCGTCCCGGTTCCATGAACCTCAGGGCGTGACGGCAAATTCCAGGCGGAGGGCAGATGAGACATATTTGCACATTCCTTGCGGTTGCTGCCGCCATAGGCTTCGCGGTCTGTGGGGCGGCAAACGCCTTCGTCGTCAAATCCGACGGGCCGGCGATCGAGCACAAATGCGGTCTCAAGTCCGACCCGACGGGTTGCCATTGGTGTACGTCCACCGGCTGCTTCATCGTCACCGACTGCCACAACGGCAGTTGCACGATCGCCAAGCACCCCCGGCAGGCCAGCCCAAGCCAACTGACCCCCAACAAACTAATCCCTGTGCGCCAGACGGCATCTATCCTGCGTCCACCTCGTCCGTTGAGGGGCGCTTTCGTGAGGCGCACGTAGAGGCGTGTGATGTGCGGTGCCGCGGATCTGAC
>DASYIU010000041.1:0-7551 GCA_035997285.1 Methyloceanibacter sp.
AGCCCCTTCAGCTTTTGGGACACCCCATGAAAGACCCGGCCGACATCTATCTGAACACGCTTGTGCCCATGGTGGTCGAGCAGACCAATCGGGGCGAGCGGGCCTACGACATCTACTCCCGCCTGCTCAAGGAGCGCATCATCTTCGTCACCGGCCCGATCGAGGACCAGGTAGCGTCGCTGATCACGGCGCAGCTCCTGTTTCTGGAGGCCGAGAACCCGAAGAAAGAGATCTCCATGTATATCAACTCGCCGGGCGGGGTCGTCACCTCCGGCATGGCGATCTACGACACCATGCAGTTCGTCAGGCCCGCAGTTGCCACGCTGTGCATCGGCCAGGCCGCCTCCATGGGTTCGCTGCTGCTGTGCGCCGGCGAGAAGGGCATGCGCTACGCGCTCCCCAACGCCCGCATCCTGCTGCATCAGCCCTCAGGCGGCTTCCAGGGCCAGGCGAGCGATATCGAGCGCCACGCCGAGGACATCATCAAGATGAAGCGGCGCTTGAACGACATCTATGTTCGCCACACCGGCCAGGACTACGCGACCATAGAAAGAACGCTCGACCGTGACTATTTCCTGTCGGCGGAAGACGCCCGCGCGTTCGGCATTGTCGACGAGGTGATCACCAAGCGGCATCCTCTGGAAGAAAAAGTGGAAAAGCTCATACCCGTATCTTAGGGCGCTGAGCCACGGGCCTTTGCGCTTTGTGCCCGTTAGGGCTAATCGACGAATTTCAGCCCTCGGTAGCGTTGTGTGAGAGACAGGCATGCAGCCCGCATCGGCAAAGAATCGCGGTGGGTAACCTGCCCAGCGCGGAAAACCGGGATTAATCAATCCTTGATCAGTGCCGCCTTAGCATGCTGAGATTGCCCTTCGGGCAGCTTTTCCTCGAAGGAGGGGTCTCACGCTTGCGAGGCGGGAAAGAGGGCCGATGGCGCCGAGGCGGAGTTCCGCCCGTGGCCCGTGGCCGATAAGGACTGGATAAACGAATGAGCAAGGTGAGCGGAACCGATTCGAAAAACACCCTCTACTGCTCTTTCTGCGGCAAGAGCCAGCACGAGGTACGCAAGCTGATTGCCGGGCCGACGGTGTTCATCTGCGATGAATGCGTCGAGCTCTGCATGGACATCATCCGCGAGGAGAACAAGAGCTCGCTGGTGAAGTCCCGCGATGGCGTGCCGACCCCGATGGAGATCTGCGCCGTCCTCGACGATTACGTGATCGGCCAGGACTACGCCAAGCGCGTGCTCTCGGTTGCCGTGCACAACCACTACAAGCGTCTCAACCATTCGAGCAAGAATTCCGATGTCGAGCTCGCCAAGTCCAACATTCTGCTGATCGGACCTACCGGCTGCGGCAAGACGCTGCTCGCGCAGACGCTCGCCCGCATCCTCGACGTGCCCTTCACCATGGCCGACGCCACCACGCTCACCGAGGCAGGCTATGTCGGTGAGGACGTGGAGAACATCATCCTCAAGCTGTTGCAGGCCGCCGATTACAATGTCGAGCGGGCGCAGCGGGGCATCGTATATATCGACGAGGTCGACAAGATCAGCCGCAAGTCCGACAACCCCTCGATCACGCGGGACGTGTCGGGCGAAGGCGTGCAGCAGGCGCTGCTCAAGATCATGGAAGGGACGGTTGCGAGCGTTCCCCCGCAGGGCGGCCGCAAGCACCCGCAACAGGAGTTCCTCCAGGTCGACACCACCAACATCCTTTTCGTGTGCGGCGGCGCGTTCGCCGGACTCGAGAAGATCATCGCGGCCCGCGGCCGGTCGACCTCGATCGGCTTCGGCGCCAAGGTGGAAGCCGTGGACGACCGGAGAACCGGCGACATCCTCAAGGGGGTGGAGCCCGAGGACCTGCTCAAATTCGGGCTGATCCCCGAATTCATCGGCCGCGTGCCGGTGATCGCCACTCTCGACGACCTCGATGAGGAGGCCCTGATGCGCATCCTGACCGAGCCCAAAAACGCCCTGGTCAGGCAGTATCAGCGCCTGTTCGAGATGGAGGACGTGCAGCTCTCCTTCGCCGAGGAGGCCATGCGCACGATTTCCAAGAAGGCAATCGAGCGCAAGACCGGCGCGCGCGGGCTGCGCTCGATCATGGAGGGCATCCTGCTCGACACCATGTTCGAGCTGCCGTCCTTGCGCGGCGTGGAAGAGGTGGTGATCAGCTCCGAGGTGGTCGAGGGCAAGGCACGTCCCTTGCGCATCTACTCCGATCGCCAAGAGGAGCTCGGCACGAGCGCCTGACAACTGGCCTCATTCCTGCTTGCGGGGTGGGGCGAATCCCACGCACAATGGCGGGAAATCGCGTGGCTGCTGCTGGAGAAACAGCCACTTGACGGCGACTACGCCGGTCGCCACCTACGCTAGCTGGCGGGTTAACATGCCACAGGGCTGGGGCCCTCGTTTACCGTGTTAGTCTTGCGGTCGACGACCCGGCTCTTGGGGGAAGAAAAAAGAGAAAAAGGACCTGCAGCGGAACGCCTCGGCGGCGCCGCCTAGCAAGAAAGAGACGGAACTGCCATGACCGAATCAAGACCGTCCCCGACCAAAGAAGGCGCTCCGGAGCTTTTTCCAGTCCTGCCGCTGCGCGACATCGTCGTTTTCCCCTATATGATCGTGCCGCTCTTCGTCGGCCGCGAGAAGTCGATCGCCGCGCTGGAGGAGGTGATGCGGTCCGACAAGCAGATCCTGCTCGTGGCCCAGAAGAACGCGAGCGACGACGAACCGTCGACCGACGGCATCTACGCCATGGGTACGCTCGCCTCGGTGCTGCAGCTGCTCAAGTTGCCTGACGGCACGGTGAAGGTGCTGGTCGAGGGCACGCGCCGCGCCGCCATTCGCCGCTACACCGAGAACGAGAGCTATTTCGAGGCCGAGATCGAGCGCGTCGAGGAGACGGTCGGCGCCGAGGACGAGATCGAGGCGCTCGCCCGCTCGGTCGTGTCCCAGTTCGAGAGCTACGTGAAGCTAAACAAGAAGATCTCGCCCGAGGTGCTCGGCACCGCGAGCCAGATCGAGGACTATTCGAAGCTGTCAGACACCATCGCCTCGCATCTCGCCATCAAGATTGCCGAGAAGCAGCAGATCCTGGAGATCACCTCGGTTTCCGAGCGGCTGGAGCGCGTCTTCACCCTCATGGAGAGCGAGATCTCGGTGCTGCAGGTCGAGCGCAAGATCCGGAGCCGCGTCAAGCGGCAGATGGAGAAGACGCAACGCGAGTACTACCTGAACGAGCAGATGAAGGCGATCCAGAAGGAGCTCGGCGACAGCGAGGAAGGCCGCGACGACCTCGCCGAGATCGAGCAGAAAATCGAGAAGACCAAGCTCTCCCGCGAGGCCCGCGAGAAGGCGCTGGGCGAGCTGAAGAAACTCCGCCAGATGAGCCCGATGTCGGCCGAGGCCACAGTGGTGCGCAACTATCTCGACTGGCTGCTGATGATCCCATGGGGCGTCAAGGGCAAGATCAAGCGCGACCTCGACGAGGCACAGAAGATCCTCGACGAGGATCATTACGGGCTCGAGAAGGTCAAGGACCGCATCGTTGAATATCTCGCGGTGCAGAACCGCACCAATCAGCTGAAAGGCCCGATCCTTTGCCTGGTCGGCCCTCCCGGCGTCGGCAAGACCTCGCTCGGCAAGTCCATGGCGCGCGCCACGGGCCGCGAGTTCGTGCGCATGAGCCTTGGCGGCGTGCGCGACGAGGCCGAGATCAGGGGCCACCGCCGCACCTATATCGGCTCGATGCCCGGCAAGGTGATCCAGTCGATGCGGAAGGCAAAGAAGATCAACCCGCTGTTCCTGCTCGACGAGGTCGACAAGATGGGCGCCGACTTCCGCGGCGATCCGGCTTCGGCCCTGCTCGAGGTGCTGGACCCGGAGCAGAACCACACTTTCAACGACCACTATCTCGAGGTGGACTACGACCTGTCGAACGTGATGTTCGTCACTACCGCGAACACGCTCAACATCCCACCGGCCTTGATGGACCGCATGGAGATCATCCGTATTGCGGGCTACACCGAGGACGAGAAGACGCAGATCGCCACGCGGCACCTGATCCCCGCCATGACCAAGGCGCATGGCCTTGAGGCGGAGGAATGGAGCCTCGAGGGCGATGCTCTGAAGGAGATGATCCGCCGCTATACGCGGGAGGCCGGCGTCAGGAATCTCGAACGTGAGATCGCCAAGCTTGCCCGGAAATCGGTGAAGGAGCTTCTCACCACCAAGAAGAAGTCGATCAAGGTCTCGCTCAAGAACCTCGAGGATTATCTCGGCGTGCCGAAATACCGCTATGGCGAGGCCGAGCTCGAAGACCAGGTCGGCGTGGTCACCGGCCTTGCCTGGACCGAGGTCGGCGGCGAGCTCCTCACCGTCGAAGGCGTGATGATGCCGGGCAAGGGGAAGATGACCGTGACTGGCAATCTGCGCGACGTCATGAAAGAATCGATTCAGGCGGCGAACGCCTATGTGCGCTCTCGCGCGGTCGATTTCGGCATCGAGCCGCCGCTGTTCGAGAGGCGCGACATCCACGTACACGTGCCTGAAGGGGCGACCCCTAAGGACGGCCCTTCCGCGGGCGTCGCCATGGTGACGGCCATAGTCTCGCTGATGACCGGTATCCCGGTGAAGCGCGAGGTCGCCATGACCGGCGAGATCACGCTGCGCGGCCGTGTGCTGCCCATCGGCGGCTTGAAGGAGAAGCTTCTTGCCGCCCTTCGCGCCGGCATCAAGACGGTGGTCATCCCTGACGAAAATGCCAAGGATCTCACGGAGATACCGGACGAGTTGAAAAACGTCCTGGATATCCGCACGGTCTCGCGCATGGAGGAAGTGCTGAAGATCGCCTTCACGCGACTTCCCCAGCCGATCGTATGGGAGGAGGAGAGCGAGGGGGAAGCCCAGGTCGTTCCGTCCAAAGACGAGACCCAGCCTGGCGTTACGGCGCATTAGAGGGCCGCTTGCGCCGTACAGCCCTGGATTTGCCTCAAATACATGGTCCGACCCTGTTCACAGTCGGACCATTTTTGTTGATTTTCCGGGTTTTTTGCGCCAGTCATACACCACTTGTTTGTGAATCGGAGCGTACCCAAACGGCCTCGAGGGCGAAAACCCCTGCGATTGGGGCCGAGCGAAAGGATGATGACCCGTGAACAAAGCTGAACTGGTCGCCCATGTGGCGAAGGAATCTGAACTGTCGAAGGATGCGGCCGAGAAGGCCGTGGACGCCACGTTCAAGAATATCGAGAAGGCCTTGCGCGGAGGTGACACCGTGCGGATCGTCGGCTTTGGCAATTTTCAGGTGGCGCAACGCAAGGCCTCTACCGGCCGCAATCCACGCACCGGCGCCGAAGTGAAAATTCCGGCCTCCCGCGTGCCGAAATTCCGCGCCGGCAAGGCGCTCAAAGAGGCCTGCAACAGCTAGGCCACGAGCTGATTGATTTTCTGAGGCGGAGCCTCGCTTTTTGTGAGGCTTCGCCTTTATTGTTACCGGGCGAGTTGGCAGAGCAAGATTTGCTCGCCATCCGCATTGTAGAAGCTGATAGTGGGCGGATTACCGCCATTGTAGATGCCAGTTCGGCCCTTGAGATGGCCGCCGCTGAACAGCATCTTGTCGCCCGACATGGTGACGGAACCGCTCACGCCTGACGCGTCGGTGTAGGTTCCGTCCTCGAGGCTGAAATTCTTGAGCGGCTGGGGCGTACTGTAAAACCAGCATGCATACTTGCCGGGAGAGGGGCTTTCAGCAGCGGCCGTTTCCGGCAATAACACGCCAAGGAATCCGACGACAAGAAGGCGTGTCAGCACTAAAATCATGGCGGTGTTCCCGCAGCAATGACGACAGACACGGTATCGCTTGGAACTGGCAGTTGAGGCCATGGCAAAGCATCAAGAGGAGACGAGGGGTCGCACCCCCGCGAAGGAAAAAGGGGGCGGTTAGCTCAGCTGGAAGAGCGCCTGGTTTACACCCAGGAGGTCGGCAGTTCGAGACTGTCACCGCCCACCACGCGCAAACCGATGCCGGACCTGTACCGAAGGCGCCTTGCCTTGACTTGGCACCATCGCTCGCTTAACTCACCCATGAGGCCACGCCTCAACGCCCGCGGGGGCGTAGCTCAGTTGGTTAGAGCGTCGGCCTGTCACGCCGAAGGTCGCGGGTTCGAGCCCCGTCGCTCCCGCCACTCTCGCTTCTAAGAGATCGGCGGGTACGCCATGGGCCAGCTGCTTCAGACCTATCTGCCGCTTGTCATCTTCATCGGCATCGCTTTCGTCATTTGCGGGGCGATTCTGCTCTCGCCCTTCCTGATTGCCGTGAGAAAGCCCGATCCCGAGAAGGTCTCGGCGTATGAATGCGGCTTCGACGCCTTCGGCGACGCGCGCATGAAATTCGATGTCCGTTTCTACCTGGTGTCACTTTTGTTCATTATCTTCGACCTTGAGGTCGCATTCCTGTTTCCGTGGGCAGTGGCCTTCAAGAAGATCGGGGTTTTCGGATTCTGGGCGATGATGGTGTTCCTCGCCATTCTGACCATCGGCTTCATCTATGAGTGGCGAAAAGGCGCGCTCGAATGGGATTAGTCCCCGAGGTCTATCTCGACAAGGAAGGACGGGCCGGCGGTCTGGTCGACCCCGGCGCGACGAGCTTCGGCCTCTTCTCCAACGAACTCGCCGACAAGGGCTTTCTGCTCACCACCGCCGATGAGCTGATCAACTGGGCGCGCACCGGCTCGCTCATGTGGATGACCTTCGGGCTTGCCTGCTGTGCCATCGAGATGATGCAGGCCTCGATGCCGCGTTACGATCTCGAGCGCTTCGGCTTCGCCCCGCGCGGTAGCCCGCGCCAGTCCGATGTGATGATCGTCGCCGGCACGCTGTGCAACAAGATGGCTCCAGCCTTGCGCAAGGTCTACGACCAGATGCCCGAGCCCCGCTATGTGATCTCCATGGGGTCTTGCGCCAATGGCGGCGGCTACTATCACTATTCCTACTCGGTGGTTCGCGGCTGCGACCGCATCGTGCCGGTCGACATCTACGTGCCGGGCTGCCCGCCCACAGCCGAGGCGCTCGTCTACGGCGTACTCCTCCTGCAGAAGAAAATCAGGCGGACCGGCACCATCGAGCGCTAATTGAATTTTCCTCCGTCCTTCCTGGAGCTTTGATGGACGACGCCCTTAACAAGTTCGCGGCCTATCTCGCCGATCGGCTCGGCGCGAAGCTTATCGGCTCGGAGGTCGCACTCGGCGAGCTCACCATCGAGGTCGGGCGCGCGCATATCCCCGAAATCATCACCTTCCTGCGCGACGATTCGCTCTGCCGCTTCGGCTGCCTGATCGACATTTGCGGCGCCGATTACCCCGGGCGGGAGGAGCGCTTCGACGTCGTCTATCACCTGCTCAGTCCCTGGCTCAACCACCGCATCCGCGTGCGTATCAAGACCGACGAGGCGAATCCGGTGCCGAGTATCGTGGGCATTTTTCCCGCCGCCAATTGGTTCGAGCGCGAGGCTTACGATCTTTACGGCATCCTGTTCGAAGGCCACCCCG
>DASYIU010000042.1:0-2405 GCA_035997285.1 Methyloceanibacter sp.
GATCTGAGCCGCAAACATCTCACCACTCGACTAATGCGTGCCGAAGCAACCCGTTCCGTTGAAAGCGACGCAAGGGCCGTTTTTCTGCCCGTGGAATCTTTTTAACCCTCGGCTCAGCCCGAAAAGCCGTGGGTCGTGGCGGAAGGCCGATCTCGCGGCGAGTGCTGCGATCCGATGTCCTTTTTCGAGTGGTCGTGTCTGGCACTCCCGTCCTGGCTTCTTCGATGCGGGGCTGGTCAGCAGCGAACGCCAAGACCCCGCAGGGCGGTGAGGAGACTCTTCGCCGTGTAAGGCTTTCCGACGGACGAAACTTTCGCGTGATCGCCCGTAAGTTTGGCCGGCTCAACCTGCCCATAACCCGTCGCCAACACGACGGGCAATGACGGATAGATCGCGCGTAACTCCCCCAACAGGACATCGCCTCGACGGTCGGGCAGACCGATATCGAGCAGCACCGCATCGACGCCGCCTGGGACAAGGCGCAACTTGTTCAAGGCTTCCGTCGCCGATCCGGCCAGCTCGACCTGCAGGCCGCCGTCCTCAAGAAGCTCTTTGGCGAGCATCTGGATCAACGGCTCGTCCTCGACGACGAGGATGCGGGCGGGGCCCGATCCCGCATCGATGATTCTGCGCAGCCGCTCGGCTAGGGCGGCCTGGGTGAACGGCTTGGTTATCAGCTCCACCCCCGGATCGAGGCGGCCGGCATGGACGATGGCATTGCGCGCATAGCCCGAGGTGAAGACGACCTTGAGCCCGCTCCTGAGCGCGCGGGCCGCGTCGGCCAATTGGCGGCCGTTCATGCCGCCGGGTAGGCCGACATCGGTGAACAGCACCCTGATCTCCGGATGGTGCTCGATGAGCTGTAGCGCCGCCTGAGCCGATTCGGCCTCCAAGACGTCGTACCCCAGCTCGCGCAGGGTGTCGGTGGCGTAGCTCCGCACGTCGGGGTCGTCCTCGACGACAAGCACGGTCTCGCCCGCCGCGCCGCGCACCACCGGCGGCGGCGCTTCGCCGGGCGTGGTGGCCTCTTCCGAATGCCAGCGCGGCAGGTAGAGCTTGATCGTCGTGCCCTCGCCCACCTCGCTGTAAATCTTCACGTGACCGCGCGACTGCTTGACGAAGCCGTAGACCTGCGAGAGGCCGAGCCCGGTGCCGTGGCCGACATCCTTGGTGGTGAAGAACGGCTCGAAGGCCCTTCCCGCCACATCGGGCGGCATGCCGGTCCCGGTGTCGGTGACAGCCACCATGACATACTGGCCGGGCAGCACCTCCGACTGGGTGGAGGCATAGGCTTCGTCGAGGAACACGTTGGCGGTCTCGATCGTGAGCTTGCCGCTCTTCGGCATGGCATCCCGCGCGTTGACTGCGAGATTGAGGATGGCAACCTCGAGCTGGTTGGGATCGACATGCGCCCGCCACAGGCCTCCGCTCATGATGGTCTCGATGCCGACATGCTCGCCCAAGGTGCGCCGCAGGAGATCCGACATGCCGCTCACCAGGCGGTCGATATTGATGGACTTGGGCTCGAGCGGCTGCTGGCGCGAGAAGGCGAGCAGACGCTGGGTCAGCGATGCGGCACGTTGTGCGCCGCGCATGGCATTGTCGGCCGACTGCCGCAGACGGCCCAGGTCGGGCCCCGGCTCGCCCAGGTGACGCTGCAAGGCCTCAAGATTGCCGATGACGACGGTGAGCAGGTTGTTGAAATCGTGGGCGACGCCGCCGGTGAGCTGCCCCACACTCTCCATCTTCTGCGCCTGCCGCTGCGCCTCCTCAGCGGTGCGGCGCTCGGTGAGATCGCGCGTCACCTTGGCGAAGCCGATCACCTGGCCGTCGGCATCGTACACGGCATTGATCACGACACTGGCCCAAAACCGGCTGCCGTCCTTGCGCATGCGCCAGCCCTCGGCTTCGTACTTGCCGGTCCTCGCCGCGGTCTCCAGTGCCTGCCGCGGCACCTCGTTGCGGCGATCCTCCTCGCTGTAGAAGCGCGAAAAGTGATGTCCGACAATCTCCTCGCGGGTGTAACCCTTGATCCGCTGGGCGCCGCGATTCCAGCTCGCCACCTGGCCGGTGAAGTCGAGCATGTAGATGGCGTATTCGGTGACGCTTTCGACTAGAAGCCGGAAACCAAGCTCTGTGTCCTCCAGCCTCGCACTGATTGCCGCAAGCTGGCTGGCGCGCTCGGCGACACGAGCTTCCAGCGTCTCGTTGGCGGCCAGCAGGCGGGCTTCGAGACTCTTGCGCTCGGTGATGTCGTAGAACGCACCGCGCAACCGGCGGTCCCGACTATCGCCCGCGCTTTGACCGCGGCAGGCGAGCCAGCGGAGGCTGCCGTCGCCCTGGCGAATGCGGAATTCGACGTAACAGGCACGGCTGCGCTCGGCGGCCGCGACGGCCGCTTCCAG
>DASYIU010000043.1:0-1923 GCA_035997285.1 Methyloceanibacter sp.
GGGCACGCCCACCGACATTCCCGTTACCATCATCGGCCTGGGCTCGAATCTTCTTGTGCGTGACGGCGGCATCGAGGGCGTGGTCATTCGCTTGGGGAGAGGCTTCGGCGAGATCGCGGTCGAGGAGGGATCGCGGCTGCGGGTTGGCGCTGCGGTTCCTGATGTGAAGGTGGCCCGCGCCGCGGCCGATGCCGGCATCGCCGGTCTCTCCTTCTATCGCGGCATACCGGGCTGCGTCGGCGGGGCGCTCCGCATGAATGGCGGGGCGCATGGGCGCGAGACACGCGAGGTCGTCGTCGAGGCCCGGGGCGTCGATCGCAGGGGCGAGGTGCATGTACTGCCCGTCGCCGAGCTTCATTATGCCTATCGCCATTGCGGCGCCGCGGAGGATTTCGTCTTCACCGAGGCTCTCTTCCAAGGCGAGCCCGGGGAGCCCGCCAAGATCCTCGCCGAGATGGACGGCATTGCCGCCTATCGCGAGCAGGCGCAACCCATCAAGAGCCGCACCGGCGGCTCGACCTTCAAGAACCCGCCGGGGAAAAAGGCTTGGCAGCTAATCGATGCCGCCGGCTGCCGGGGGCTCACGGTTGGCGACGCCAGGGTCTCGGAGATGCACTGCAACTTCCTCATCAACGAGGGCAACGCCACCGGCGCCGACATCGAGACGCTCGGCGAGACGGTGCGTGCGCGGGTGAAGGAGACGAGCGGGCTGGAGCTGGAATGGGAGATCAAGCGCCTCGGCGTCCCGCGCTGAGGCCCGGACGCAGCCTCACTCACCTCTATTGCACGCGCGCCAGCACCCCCTGGCCGTCGTCGTTGAGATCCTCGATGGTGACCTGGCTTGCCTTCTGGTCGGGGCCGATCTCAAACGTCACCGCGAACGGCATGTCGGGCATTTCCGAGCTGGGATAATAGATGAACAGGTCGCGGTCGAAATGCGTGAGCGGACGCGACTTCGCCCCGTTTGGCCCGAGCTTCAGCACGAGCCCGCCGTTCTCTTCGACCACCACGGCGTCGCCCAAATAGTCGTTAGCATAGGTTCCGGCATAGGCCGAAAGCGGGAGAGCCGGCGAAGGCGTCGCTGCCTTCGTGCCGTAGACTTTCTTGGCCGCCTCGATCGCCGGGCCGAACATCGAGTCGAAAATTGCGTTCCATTGCGTAACGAAGTCCTGCGTCGGCGCCCCCACGAACACCAGGTCGAAGAACGTATCGGCGAGGCCCTCAGGCAAGCCGGTCGGAAAGCCGTTGGCGAGGACCACGATGCCGAGCTGCTCTGACGGCAGCAGCTCGACAAGCGTGCGCCCGCCCCGGCTGAAGGCGCCGGCATGTCCCCACACCGTGCCGTGGCGGCCGAACTCGACGGCCCAGCCGCGTCCATAGAACGAGGGCGACCCGGTCACCGGGTTCTTGCCGCGGTTGAAGAGCGGCTCATGCGTCGGCGCGATCGCCTCCTCCTTATCAGCTGCACGCCATTGTATTTGCCGTTGCCGAGCTCGAGCCGCATCCACTACGCGAGGTCGCTCACGCCGCCCGCCGGCGCCTGCGGGTCGGGATCGCGTTTGACGAGCGCCGTCCATTTCCCGTCCACCGGCACATGCAGCTCGGCGCGGTGCTCATGAGCGAGGAAATCGGCGTAGCGCGAGCTGGTCGAGCTCATGCCGAGCGGCTTGTAGAGTTTCTCCTCCGCGACATCCTCCCATGACTTGGCGGTCGGCTTAGCCGCCGCGACCGCGCCCGCGGTCAACCCGAAATTGCTGTAGGCGTAGCCCGCGCGGAAGCTGGAGGTCGGCTTCAGAAAATGCAGGCGAGCGAGGATGGTGTCGCGGCCGAAGCCGAGCTCTTCGAGATCGTCGCCAGCATTGCCCGAGAGCCCGCTCCGATGGTTGAATAGGTCGGTCACCGTGACCTGCTCGGTCGGATAGG
>DASYIU010000044.1:0-27544 GCA_035997285.1 Methyloceanibacter sp.
CTTTGCCCGCATATGAAGCGCATCACCCTGCGTAAGATCCTCGAGTCCCTCGTGTTCCTCAAAGAGGAGGTGACAGTGCCCGAACATGTGGCCGCGCGCGCGCGCGCGTCTGTCGAGCGCATGGTCAACCTCAACAATTGACGAGACCGTTGGCGGCATCCTCTGATGAAACACAAGCACAAGTCCTCAGCGAAAGACCAGCCAAGCGGCGTGGTCGTGGTCGGCGCAGGCCTTGCCGGGCTGTTCACCGCGCTCAAGCTGGCCCCGCTTCCGGTCACCGTCGTCTCGGCGGCGCGCTTCGGCGAAGGGGCCTCCAGCCTCTGGGCGCAAGCGGGTATTGCTGCTGCATTGGCCGAAGGTGACAGCCCTGAGGCGCATGCGGCCGATACCATCCGCGCCGGCGCGGGGATCGTCGACCCGAAGATCGCGCATCTTCTGGCGGGCGAGGCCCGTGCCCGCATCGAGGACCTGCTCATCTACGGCGTGCCCTTCGACAAGGACCTCGAAGGCCATTGGAGTCTGGGCCGCGAGGCGGCGCACGGCAAAAACCGCATCCTCCACGTCAAGGGCGACACCGCTGGCCGCGCCATCATGCATGCCCTGATGGTGGCGGTCAGGCAGACGCCGTCGATCACCGTGGTCGAGGGCTTTGCCGCCCGCGATCTCGTCATGCGCGACGGCCGCGTCGCCGGCATCGAGCTCGCGCCGGCAAATGCCGGACCCTCAGCGCGCGGGGTCGTCCTTCCCGCGAGCGCCGTAGTGCTCGCGACCGGGGGCTCAGGCCAGCTCTTCGCCATCACCACCAACCCGTGCGAGGCGCGCGGCGAAGGCATCGCCATTGCCGCCCGTGCCGGCGCCGCGATCGCCGATGCCGAGTTCGTGCAGTTCCATCCGACCGCCATCAATATCGGCCGCGATCCCGCCCCGCTCGCCACCGAGGCCCTCAGAGGCGAAGGCGCGCTGCTGATCAATGCGCGGGGCGAGCGCTTCATGCGCGCGATCCACGCCGACGCCGAGCTCGGCCCCCGCGACGTGGTGGCGCGTGCCGTCTACCGGGAGGTCGTAAGCGGGCGCGGCGCCTTCCTCGATTGCCGTCCCCTTGGGGCGACGCTCGCGGGGCATTTTCCCACGGTGTTCGCCGCCTGTCGCGCGGCAGGCATCGATCCGGCGCGCGAGCCGATCCCCGTGGCGCCGGCGGCGCATTACCACATGGGCGGCATCCTCACCGACGCGCAAGGGCGCAGCACCGTCGACGGGCTGTGGGCCTGCGGCGAGGTGGCCTCCACGGGGGCGCATGGCGCCAACCGACTTGCCTCCAACTCGCTGCTCGAGGCGGTGGTGTTCGGCGCCCGGGTCGCAAACGACATCGCCTCTGGCTCGTTCGCCAATTTCAACCCGGCCCAGCCGAGCGAGACCGCATCGGGCCCAGCGATGCCGGACGGCGAGAACGAGCGTGCCGAGCAGACGCTCCGCCGCACCATGGCGGCAGAGGTCGCGGTCATTCGCGATGAGACGTCGCTGACAGCAGCACTTCAGGCCATCGGCGCGCTTGAGCGCGAGGCAAATGGCGACCGGCGTCTTGCCAACATGCTCACCACTGCCAAGCTGATCACGGCGGCGGCACTCGTGCGCAAGGAAAGCCGCGGTGCCCACTTCCGCAGCGACTATCCCGTACCCGACGCGAGGCTCGCACGGCGGAGTTTCCTCACCCTCGCTCAGGCCGAGGAGATCGCCCGCGAGGCGGCGGAAACGCAAACCCCCGCGCGCGCTCGCGCCGCTGCGCCGTGTCACGCTGCGCTCCATGCATGAGCGAGCCGCCCCCCGTCACGCTGAAACTGCCGCCGCTTCTCGTTGAGCGGGCCGTCACGGCCGCGCTGGAAGAGGATCTCGGAAGCGCCGGCGACATCACCACCGACGCCATCGTTCCGGCCGGCGCGCAAGGCAACGCCCGGATTGTGGCGCGCAAAGCGGGCGTGGTCGCAGGCCTCGACCTCGCCGAGGCTGCCTTCAGGGCCCTCGACCCCGAGGCCAGGTTCACGCGGATGGTCGAGGACGGCGGCAAGGTCGAAGCCTCGGCCACGATCGCCCGGATCTCTGCCAAGACGCGCGCGCTCCTCACGGGAGAGCGGACCGCGCTCAACTTCCTCAACCGCTTGAGCGGCATTGCCACGCTGACCTCCGCCTATGTGGCAGCGGTCGAAGGCACCGGCGCCAGGATCGCCTGCACGCGCAAGACCACGCCCTCTTTGCGTGCGTTGGAGAAATACGCGGTGAGGGCCGGCGGCGGCGTCAACCACCGATTCGGCCTCTACGACGAGGTCCTGGTGAAGGACAACCACATCGCCGCTTCCGAGGGACTTACCAACGCGCTCAAATCGCTTCGCGCCCGGACCGGGCATCTCGTCAAGATCGAGGTCGAGGTCGACACGCTCGATCAGCTGGAAGAGGCGTTGCGCTACCCCATCGATGCGGTGCTTCTCGACAATATGGATGTCGAGACGCTGAAAAGGGCGGTCGCTTTGGTGAAGGGGCGCGTCGTGACCGAAGCTTCGGGCGGCGTGACGCTAGAGAACGTTCGGAAGATTGCGATGACCGGCGTCGAGGTGATCTCGGTCGGCGCGCTTACTAATGCGGCGCGTAGCCTAGACTCATCGCTTGAGTGGGAGAAGTAGAGCTGCCGGCCACCGCCGAGACGAGGGACAGCGTGGGGGTCAGGGTCAGGCTTGACGACGCATCCGCAGTGGGCTCGTTCGGTGCGCCCTCGGCCGCTGTAGAAGCGTCCGCTTCGTAGGGTTTCTCGTTGCGCTTCTTGTAGAAGATGTGGCGGCCGATCTTGTCGATCTTGCTCATGTCGCCGACCCAGCTCGGGCTCACGTAATTGGCGTGGTAGTAGGTCGAATAGCCGACCTCGGGAAGCCACAGCTGGCCGGCGGTGATCTTCTTGGCGATGTCCTGAGCGAGCGCCCATTGATCGTCATTGCGCGGGTTGTCGGTATGGCCGTCACAGGTGAAGGAGAACTGACAGCCGGGGTGCATCTGCCCCTGATAGACGACGCCGCAGATGGTCTCCGGGAAGAGCGGGCTTCTCACCCGATTGAGGATGACTTGGGCGACCGCGATCTGCCCGCGTACCGGTTCGCCGCGCGCCTCGAAGTAAATGGCGGTGGATAGGCAGCGGCGCTCGCGCGTCTCGAACTCGGCCTGGTTCTCGCCCTTATATCTAAAGTTCAAGCCATCGGCGCTCGGGTGGTAGGCGATCTCCTCAGGCGACGGCTTGAAGCCGTCCACGTCGAAGCTCGACATGAAGGGCGAGGTGGCCACAGAGTTCATGAACATCGAACCGCCCGGGGCGCCGACGGAGCCTTTCAGCGCCACGTCGGTGATGGTGGGTCTGAGCCGGTCGCCTTTCAGGCTGCGGCTGACCGCGCCGCGATTTGAAAGGGTCCCGGTCAGGCTCGGATCGCCCATTAGGCTCGCGGCAATGAGTTGCTTGCCGGCGGAGGTGACGGTGTTGGCTGCGAGATATTGGTCGGCCCTTGGGCCTTTGCCGCCGGTGCGGAAGAGCTGGGCGGCTTCGCGCGGGAGGCGCGGCGGAGGATTGGAGACATCGGCGGCGCGGGTCTGAGTATATTCCGCGCCGTGACCTGAGAGGAAAAGCTCGATTTGAAAGGCGACGGGATTGCCCGGCACCGCGGCGACGTAGCCTAAACCGATCAAGGGAAGCGGCACGAGCGCAGCTATGGTGTGCCACACCCGACGAGGCAAGCGTCGACCCATTATCCCTCCAGGTCACCCCGTAACCTTGCGGGAAAATCCGTCCGACGCGCCGGCCGGCATTCCCCCGCAGTGCCCTAATTGCGCAGGCAGTAAGCCTAACGCGCCTAGAGCGTCCCCGTATTCAACCAGGCAAAATGGTGGGAAATCAGCAATTTAGGTCTTAAGTCCCCCACCGGTTCTGGCCCGGATTCCCGTCTAATTGCTTCAACCATGCCCGATAAATTAGGGTAAATTGTGGTGAACGGCAACTCCTGCCTATTTCCCGCGAGAACCCCTAATTATCGGTTAGCGCCCGGCCCAAAGCGGCTTGTGCCGCGGCAAGGCGCGCGACGGGCACCCGGTAGGGCGAGCAGGACACATAGTTCAGCCTGATTTTCTCGCAGAAACCGATGGTTTCCGGGTCCCCGCCATGCTCGCCGCAAATGCCCATCTTGAGGTCGGGACGGGCTTGCCGCCCGCGCTCGACGGCGATCTGCATCAGCTCGCCCACGGCCTGGTCGAGGGTCATGAAGGGATCGTCGTGGATGATTCCCTTCTCGATGTACTCGCCCAAGAATCGCCCGGCGTCGTCGCGGCTGAGGCCGAAGGTGGTCTGGGTCAAGTCGTTGGTGCCGAAGGAGAAGAAGTCCGCGCTCCGGCCGATCTCGCCAGCCATGAGGCAAGCGCGCGGCAGCTCGACCATGGTGCCCACCGAATAGGCGACGCTCGTTCCGCGCTCCTTCTCGACGGCGCGGGCAGTCGCGGCGATGCGTTCCTTGACGAGATCGAGCTCTCCCTTGGCGGCGACGAGTGGCACCATGATCTCCGGCATGACGCGGGAATGCAGCGCCTTGCCCGCCTCGATCGCCGCCTCGAAGATGGCGCGCGCCTGCATCTCGACGATCTCGGGATAGCTCACGAGCAGCCGCGAGCCGCGCTGGCCAAGCATGGGGTTGAACTCGCTCAAGGCAACCACGCGCCGCCGCAGCCTTGCCACACTCACGCCCATGCTGGCGGCGACCTCGCCGATGACCTCCTCGCCATGGGGCAGGAACTCGTGCAGCGGCGGGTCGAGCAGGCGGATGGTGACCGGCAGCCCGGCCATGATCTCGAACAGCTCGATGAAATCCTGGCGCTGTGCCGGCAACAGCTTGGCGAGCGCCCTGCGGCGCCCCTCCTGATCCTCGGCGAGGATCATCTCGCGCATGGCGAGGATGCGGCTCTCCTCGAAGAACATGTGCTCGGTGCGGCAGAGTCCGATGCCTTCGGCGCCGAAAGCTCGCGCCTGGCGCGCGTCCGCCGGGGTATCGGCATTGGCGCGGACCCGCATGCGGCGGAAGCTGTCGGCCCATGTCATCAAGGTGGTGAAGTCCTCCGAGAGCTTCGGCTCGCGCATGGGCACGCGCCCCTTGATGATCTGGCCAGTTGAGCCGTCGATGGTGACCACATCGCCCTTGTGCAGAAGCACGCCCCCGGCTTGCAGCGTCTCGCGCTCGAGATCGATCACGACCATGGAGGCGCCGACGACGCAAGGCCGCCCCATGCCGCGCGCCACCACCGCCGCATGGCTCGTCATGCCGCCCCGCGTGGTGAGGACGCCGACGGCGGCATGCATGCCCTGCACGTCCTCCGGCGAGGTCTCGACGCGGGCGAGAATCACGGTGTGCCCTTGCGACTTCAGATGCACGGCCTCGTCGGCATCGAAAACGAGCTCGCCCGAGGCCGCTCCGGGCGAGGCCGGCAGCCCCTTGGCGAGGACCATCCTCTCGGCATTGGGGTCGAGGGTCGGATGCAGCAGCTGGTCGAGCTGGGCGGCATTGATGCTGCTCACCGCCTGCTCGCGGCCAATCAGACCCTCCTCCGCCATGTCGACGGCGATCTTGAGCGCCGCTTGCGTCGAGCGCTTGCCGGCGCGGGTCTGCAGCATGAACAGCTTGCCTTCCTGCACGGTGAACTCGATGTCCTGAATGTCGTGGAAATGCGCTTCGAGCCTGGCGCAGGCGGCCGCGAGCTCGGCAAACACGTCGGGCATCAGCCCCTCGAGCGACGGCTTGCTCGAGCCCGACACGCGCCGCGCCGCCTCGGTCAACGGTTGCGGGGTGCGCATGCCCGCCACCACGTCCTCGCCTTGGGCATTCACCAGGAACTCGCCGTAAAGCTCGCGAGCGCCGGTGGAAGGGTTGCGGGTGAAGACGACTCCAGTCGCGCTTCTCTCCCCCATATTGCCGAACACCATGGCCTGGAGGGTGACCGCCGTGCCCCAATCGTCGGGAATGTCGTGGAGCCGCCGGTAGGCGATGGCGCGCGCATTCTGCCAGGAGCCGAACACGGCGGCGATGGCGCCCCACAGCTGGGCGTGCAGATCCTGCGGGAACGGCTCGCCGAGCTCGGCCTGAACGAGGGCCTTGAAGCGGGTCACGATCTCTCCCCAATCCTCGGCGGAGAGTTCCGTGTCGTATTCCAAGCCTTTGAGATTTTTATAGTTCTCCAGGATCTCCTCGAACAGCTCGTGGTCGAGGCCGAGCACCACGTCGGCATACATCTGGATGAAGCGGCGATAGGTGTCGTAGGCGAAGCGGCGGTCAGCCGAGCGTGCCGCCAGTCCCTCGACGGTCTGATCGTTGAGGCCGAGATTGAGCACGGTATCCATCATGCCCGGCATCGAGGCGCGCGAGCCAGAGCGGACCGACACGAGCAGCGGGTTGTCCACATCGCCGAACCTTGCGCCGGTAATCCTGCCCACGGCATCGAGCGCGTCGCTCACCATCGGCATCAGCTCATCGGGGAGCTTGTGGCCAAGCTCGTAATAGACCGAGCAGACCTCGGACGAGATGGTGAAGCCCGGAGGCACGGGAAGTCCGAGCCGCGACATCTCGGCAAGATAGGCGCCCTTGCCGCCGAGGAGATCGCGCAGCTCGGCAGAGCCGTCGGCGCTCCCGGCTCCGAAGGTATAGACCCATTTCGGCGAGGTCTGTGTGGCCGGCTCGGCTCTCGTCATTGCTTGGTCCATGCTTTCGCCCCGGCGCACTAACACTTGAAATGAAAGGGCGGGACCGCCCTTTTAGCCGCCCCCTCGCCTCTATACAAACGGCTGTGACCGGGAAAGGTTTATGGGTGAAGGGCGCGCGGCTTGCGCAAGCGCCGATCGGCGATGAAATCCCCGCTGCCGATCAGCCTTGCCCTGGGCGCCTGTCTCAAGCCGTAGGCCCAGGCTTCGACGCTGCCGCCTCTATCGAGGGCGACCTCTATGACGATGCGCTGGAACATGTCGTCGGCATCTTCCACGCCGGTGACGCCTTCATATTTGTCGAGGTCGGCAAGGAGCCTCGGGTTCGGTCCGAGGATGAATACTTCGCCGATCACGCGATATCTCTCATCGGGAGCCAAGATCGCCGCCGCGTAGGTCCCCAAATCATAGAGCAGGCCCGGCGCGTGTCCTCTGCCCAGCAGCTTGGCTGCCACGCGCAAGCGGTGCGCCATCGGGTGGGCGCTTTCCGCTCTGAGCGTGCCATAGACAAACAGGTGGTTTGGCTCAATCATTCCGGCAGCTTGATCCGGCCATCCTCATCCAAGGCCCAATACGGATTGAAGGCGACCTCCCAGACGTGGCCATCGGGATCGGCGAAATAGCCGTCGTAGCCACCCCAGAAGGTCTTGGCCGCTGGCTTCAAGATGCGCGCGCCGGCGGCTTCGGCCTTTGCCATTAGCGCATCGACGTCGCCTTCGCTCGCGACATTTTGAGCCACCACCATTCCGCCGTTGCCGGTCCACAGCGCGTTCGCCCGTGCGTCGTCTGGCTGCGCCTCGCGGCTCCAGATTGCCAGAACCACGCCGCCGGCTTGCAAGAAGCTCACTTCTTCCTGGCTTGCCTTTTTCGACTTCACGAAGCCGAGGCGCTGGTAGAAGGCGGTGGCCTTGGCGACGTCGGCGACACCTAAAGTGATAAGGCTGATATGGGCTGACATGATGGTTCGCTCGTTCGCCATTGCCCGAGAAGGTCAGGCAATCGGTAACCGTCAACGACATCAAAGCGCGGCGAGCCAAGAGGTTCCCTTAAACGATGACCACCGAACTCACCATGCTGGCGCTCTCCGTCGTGCTCGGCATCGTCCAAATCGTGCTGAGCGCCCAGACCAAGAATTTGCCGACCGGCTATCTGTGGGCGGCGGGACCGCGCGATGAGCCGAGGCCGCCACTGACCGCCATGGCCGGCCGGCTTGAGCGGGCGCTTTCGAATTTTCTCGAGACCTTTCCGCTGTTTGCCACCGCCGTGCTGATCGCGCACGCTGCCGGCCGCCACGACTGGATGACGGTGTGGGGCGCGCAACTCTATTTCTGGGGACGCCTCGCCTATCTGCCGCTCTACGCGCTCGGGGTGTTCTTCGTGCGCTCGCTCGCCTGGAACCTGGCGCATCCTCATACTGCTGTCGCTGGTGATTTGAGGCTCAGCCTTCGATCTTGGAGAAGTCGGCGACGGTCAGCGTTGTGGCGCGGATGCGGTTCAGAAGGCGCAACCGGTTCTCGCGAAGATCGGCTTCGCTGGCATTGACCGTAACGTGGTCGAAGAATTCATCGACCGCCGTGCGTAGCTTGGCCATCTCCGCCATGGCTGCGGCGAAATCCTCATTAGCGACCGCTGCCGCGGCAGCCTTCTCGACCTCATCCACGGCTTTGGCGAGAGTCTTTTCATCGAGTCGTTTGAACAGCTTGGGGTCGGGCGGCTGATCGTAGGCCGCAGCGTCCTTCTTCTCCTCGATGCGCAGGATGTTGATGGCGCGCTTGGTGCCGGTGAGCAAGTGCTCGCCGTCCTCGGTGCCGAGGAAGCGCCCCAGCGCCTCGACGCGGCGGACAATCATAAGTAGGTCGTCTTGCATCGCCCCCTTTGCGGCCAGAGCGGCATCGACCAAATCGTATCGCGAGCCTTGCTCTCGTAGTTGCACTTTCAGCCGATCCGCGAAGAACTCTTCGAGTGTCCCGGTACGTTCAAAAATCTCTTCTAAGGTGTGTGGCCGCCACTCATTGAACTTCCTTTCAACGATGCCTCCATGAAGTTTCGAGGCTGTAAGGAATATCTGGTGAAACGGCAATCGAATTTCATTTGAGAGGACGATGCGGATAATGCCGAGAGCGGCGCGGCGCAGCGCGTAAGGGTCCTTGGAGCCGGTCGGCTTCTCGTCGATGGCCCAGAAGCCCACCAGCATGTCGAGCTTGTCGGCAAGCGCCACGGCGATCGCCACCGGCTCGCGCGGCACCTCATCGGAAGGACCCAGTGGTTTGTAGTGAGCGGCGATAGCATCCGCCACTATCGGGTTCTCCTGCTGGTCCAGCGCATAGTAGCGGCCCATCACCCCTTGCAACTCAGGGAACTCGCCGACCATGAGGCTGACGAGATCGGCCTTGGCGAGCATTGCAGCGCGCTCGGCATCGTCCGCATCGGCACCGACGAGAGGCGCGATCTCGCGCGCCAAAAGCCGCGTCCGCTGGATTCGATCATATTGAGTGCCGAGCTTCTCGTGGAAGACGATCTCCTTAAGCTTCGGAACGCGCTCTTCAAGCGAAACCTTGCGGTCCTGGTCGAAGAAGAACTTGGCGTCGGCGAGCCGCGCGCGGATCACCCGCTCGTTGCCGGCGACGATCGCCTTGCCGCCGTCAGCCGCTTCGAGATTGGCGACCATGATGAATCGGTTGGCGAGATCGCCTCCCTTATTGCGCAGCGAGAAGCATTTCTGGTGCGCCTTCATCGAGGTGGTCAGCACCTCTTGCGGCACGTCGAGGAAGGCCTCGTCGAAGGCCCCCATGAGCACCACCGGCCATTCGGTAAGCCCGGCATTCTCGGCGAGCAGCGCCTCGTCCTCGACGAGGGCGAGGCCCTCCTTAGCGGCAAGCGTATGGGCGCCTTCCGAGATCAGGCGCGCGCGCTCCTCGCCGTCGAGGATGACTTTGGCGTCGCGCAGCTTCTCCCTGTAATCCTTGAAGCCTTTCACACTAAAGGGCACTGGCGCCATGAAGCGGTGGCCGCGCGTCTCCTTGCCGCTCGCGATCCCATCGATCTCGAAATGGACCACCTTGCCGTCGAGCAGGCAGAGGATCGAATGCAGCGGCCGCACCCAGCGGAGCTTGCCGCTTCTCCAGCGCATCGATTTCGGCCAGGGAAAGCCGCGCACGATCTCAGGCACGATCTCGGCTATGACCTCCGCCGTCGGGCGGCCCGGCCTTTCCAGGAGCGCCACGTAAAAGCTGCCCTTCTTGTCGTCGCGCTTCTCGGCGTGATCGACCGAGGCGAGTCCGGCCGATTTGAGGAAGCCCTTGATGGCGGTCTCGGGAGCATCGACGCGGGGGCCCTTCCGCTCCTCCCTGATGTCTGGTGAGCGCGACGGCAGACCCTCCACCACGGCGGTCAGACGGCGCGGCGTGGCGAAGGTCTTGATCTCCTTGAATTCGAGCCCTGCCTCCTTGAGCGCGCCGCCGAGAAGCCGCGCAAGATCCTCCCTGGCGCGAGCTTGCATGCGCGCGGGGATCTCTTCGGAGAACAGCTCAAGGAGAAGCTCAGCCATGGGCTAGCCGATGCGGTTGTGAAAGCCGAGATCGTAGTCGGCGACGGCGAAGATCAACCGATTCGTTTCAAGGCTGTAGGGAACCACACTTAATATGAGGTCTGATTGGGCGCCGGCCTGCGGCAGGAGCGGAACCAGCGCGTGCGCGGGAGGCGTCTCGAGAAAATCGTAGAAGCGCGCGAATGCCGTTTTGCCGTGCTGGACGTCGAGCACGCCCACCGCCCAAGGAAGCGGCAGGTGGTTCTCATGAGTGTAATCGAGATAGAGCGGGAAGCTTGTGAGCTCGGCAGCGAACGGCGCAAGCGCGGACCGCAAATCTTGATCCTCAATCTCCGACATGGTCACGCTCGCGTCGAGCTTGAGCATGAGCTGGAAGGTGTCGGGGCTCGAGCGCCATACCCGGCCGGTCCACGATCTGAGCTTGGGTTTGAGCGCCGGGGTGCGCGCCTGTGGCGGCGGCTCCGCCTCACGATAGGTCTCAAGCATGGGCGCCGCCCGCCTCGGTCTAGAGCCAGGCGGCACAACAGGCCTTGGCGAGATCGCGCACGCGCAAGATAAAGGCCTGCCGCTCGGTCACCGAGATCACGCCGCGGGCATCGAGCAGATTGAAAATATGCGAGGCCTTGATCGCCTGGTCGTAAGCCGGCAGCACCATGAGATGACGCTCGCCCGCCTCGCCCTTGGCGAGAAGCGATTTGCATTCGGTCTCGGCGTCGCGGAAATGGTCGAGCAGGATGGTCGTGTCGGCGTACTCGAAATTGAACCGCGAATATTCCCGCTCGGCTTGCAGGAAGACGTCGCCATAGGTGACCTTGTCCTTGCCCGTGCGGCCATTGAAGTTGAGGTCGAAGACGCGGTCGACGCCCTGCACATACATGGCGAGACGCTCGAGCCCGTAGGTGAGCTCACCCGAGACGGGATCGCAGTCGAAGCCGCCGACCTGCTGGAAATAGGTGAACTGCGACACCTCCATGCCGTCGCACCACACCTCCCAGCCGAGCCCCCAGGCGCCGAGCGTCGGGCTTTCCCAATCATCCTCGACGAAGCGGATGTCGTGGTTCTTCGGATCGATGCCGATGGCGTACAGGCTCTGGAGATAGAGGTCCTGGATGTCGGGGGGCGACGGCTTCAGGATCACCTGGAACTGGTAGTAATGCTGCAGCCTGTTGGGGTTCTCGCCGTAGCGGCCGTCCTTGGGGCGGCGCGATGGCTGCACATAGCCCGCCCGCCAGGGCTTAGGCCCGAGCGAGCGCAAGGACGTGGCGGGGTGAAACGTCGCCGCCCCCATCTCCATGTCGTAAGGCTGGAGGATGACGCAGCCCTGATTGGCCCAAAAGCGCTCGAGCCTGAGGATCAGGTCCTGGAAGGACAGAGCCTTAGGCTCTTCGGATTTGAGCGGACTTGCCATTGTCTTGCCTTTGGCCGGTCTTGGAGGCGTTAGGCGCATTTATGCGCATGCGCATAACAAGGAAAGCCATAGCTTTGCGGAGATAACAATGGCCGGCGCGTTAATGGCTCGCGCTTTGAGGCCCGTGCGCGACGTGCTTCGGCCGATAGATGCCGGTCGCGGGATCGCGCTCCAGAGGCACGGCACTGTCGGCCTCGCGGCGCGCAAGAGCCTCCTCGGCGGCGCGAAGCTCTGCCGCAATGCGCCGCTGCTCGTCGCGGTACCAGCGCCTTCCGGCGAGGATGAGGCCGGCGCCCGCGACGAAGAAGAGAAGGATCTGCGGCATCGTCAGAATCCGAAGCGTGACCACAATGCGCGGGCCTCGATCGCCGAGATGACATCGGCGGCAAGCCCTCCCGTCAGGAAGCCGAAGTCGAGCGCCCCGCTTTCCGCCAAGATGCTCCGCTTGCGGCGGAACCACGAGGTCGATGGCGTGACGAGCTTGAAACGCACCTCCTCGCCGTAAAGCCCGCGCATCTTGGTGCGGAGGTCGGCGAGCCCGTCGATCAGGCCGAGCTCGAGCGCCTTCTTGCCCGACCAGAACTCGCCAGTGAACAGACTCTCGCCGGACGCCGCAATCTTGGACCCACGCCGCTCCTTGACGAGATCGATGAAGGCCGCGTGCACGTCAAGTTGGATAGCTTTGACGCGCTCCACGTCCTCCGGCTTCTCGGGCAGGAACGGGTCGAGCGTGTCTTTATTGGCGCCGGCGGTGATGACCCGCCGCTCGACGCCGATCTTGCTGATCAGCTCGTGCACACCGAAACTCGCCGTGATCACGCCGATGGAGCCGACGATCGAGCTGGCGTCGGCATAGATCTCGTCGCCGGCGAGCGCCAAGAGATAGCCGCCCGAGGCGGCAACGTCCTCGGCGAAGACATAGACCTTGAGCCCCTTCTCCTCGGCAAGCGCCCTGATGCGCCGATAGATCAGCATCGACTGCACAGCAGAGCCGCCGGGAGAATTGATCTGGATGGCGACGGCCTTGGCGCCGCGCATGGAGAAGGCCTTCTCTATTGCGGCAGCGCTGGTCGAGAGCGAGAGGCCGGGTTTGAGCGGAGTGACCACGCCGATGGCGCCAGTGAATCTGAGCACGGGGACCAAGGGTGCGCACCAAGAGGCGGGAAGATAGCTCTTCCAGCCTGTGTGGCCGGCCGTGCCCACCTCGTTCAAGAGACCATCCATGGGAGCCTATACGTACAGCGGCACAGGGTTAAATCAAGGCAGGCCGGCGAATTCTGTCCCAATAAAGGCCAGATCGGGGCGACCCTTAAGCCTTTAGTTAACGCAAGTCTTGGACCGCCATCTGACAGTCTGAATTCGTTGCTATACTTCGGCCAAAGGTGGGGAACACCCACCTCGGCGGCGCGTTTTCCGCGCGAAGAAGCGTCGCTCGAATCTCTCAGGAGGACTCAGAATGAGCAAGCTTGCGACTTTTGTCGTGGCATTGGGAGCCCTCGTGCTCGCCCTTGTCACACTCTCCCCGAATTCCGCGGAAGCCGGATGGCGGCGCGGGTGGGGCTGGGGCGGACCCGGTGTGAACCTCTATGTTGGTCCCCGCTATGGCTATTGGGGGCACCGCTATCGGCCCTATCGCTACTACGGCTACGGCTATGGCTATCCGTACGCCTATTACCCCTATTGGCGGAGGGGTTATTACGGCTGGTATTAAGCACGCGCGCCTCCAAGGCGCTTTGAATTCAAAGGGCCATTCCCGTGCACCGGACGTGGCCCTTTGGCGTTTCTGGGGACCTTTTTGGCTGAATGCCAGATGAACGGCGCCCTCAGCTTCAGTTCAGGGCCGGCCAGCTACAACACCCAACATGTCCGCGGGACTTAGCGTTCAAACCGAAAGGGCGCCCGTGGCGCCACTTTCGCCGGAGACCAAAGCCATGTCGAAGAAGACCCTCCTTGCCGCCGCCGCACTGTCCTTCCTGGCGCTCGGCGCAACCTCACCGGCCGACGCCTACTATAACGGCAATAATAACCACAACTATAATCAGCACTACAACCAGAACTACAATCAGCACTACAACCAGAGTTACGACTACGACAACTACAAGAACGAGAATCACCACCACCATCAGATGCAATACGGCTACCAGCAGTACCACAACTTCAGACCATACCCGTGGTGGCTGCAGTATTACGGCTGGAATTTCGGGCCGCGTTGGTAACCAAGCTGCGAGATGACTAAACAGACCGCTTCACCTTCATAACGGTCTGGCGCGACGCCAAGGTCAGCTACCAAGCCGGCCTTGCGAGCCCGAGGTCTCTCCTCACGCTCGGGCGAAACGAGGGCTGCCGCCTTTCCCCCCTAGGCGGCGGCCCTTCGTCTATCTAATCCCAAGCTCCAAGCCCTCCCCTCCCCGCAACACCGCCTCAGCCTTCGCCGTGTAGCGTCCGTCCGGCTCATGCAGCGCGAGCCCAGGCAGGAGCCTGAGCCCCGCCCTGCTCCCCTTCCGCCCTTGCAGGATAACGCGGGTCGCGGGCTCGCCTCTCTTGGGAAACAGGGGAAAGACGGCGATGTCCCCGAACCGCCGTTCGAGCAGCTTGAGCAGGTCGGTCAGGCTGTCGGGCCGGTGGATGAGGGTGAGAAAGCCCTTGGGCGCAGCCATGGTGGCAAGGAAACGTACCCAGTCTTCCAGCGCGCCGTCCCCCATGACATGGGCGAAGGCGCGGCCCTGGTCCGGTGCAGACCTCACGGTGCCGGCAACGTGGAAGGGAGGGTTGGCAATCACATGGTCATAGCTCTCGCGCATTAGCCCCTTCGCCTTCAGCGCCTCGGCGGGAGCCGCAACATCCGCTTCGATCACCCTGAATCTGGCGGCAACGCCATTGCGAGCAGCGTTGCTGGCGGCGAGTGCGCAGAGGCTCCCATCGGCTTCCACGGCTGTCACCTCGAGGTCGGCGACACGGACAAGGATGCATAGCCCCGCGACGCCCACGCCTGCGCCCGCATCAAGCACCCGCTCGGAAGCCCGCGCCGGCACTGAAGCGGCAAGGAAGACCGCGTCGCTCCCCGCCCGATGGCCCTGCTCTGGCTGCAACACGGAAATGCGGCCGCCGAGCAAATCGTCCAGGGTCTCTCCGCCTTGGTCTCGCGTCACGGATGGTGCTCCGGATCAGCCCTTTTCTTCGGAGACGACATGGCCGATGCCAGCCTCGGTGAGAAGGCTGCGTGCTTGCCCAATCCGCTCGTTCTCCACCAGGACGCGGCGGGGCAATATGCCGATCGAGCCTTCCAACACGCTCATATTGGTGTCGGCGACGATGAAGCCGATATCCGCCTCCTCCAGGAGCGCGCCGACATAGGACAGAAGCACCGCGTCGTTTGAGCGCAACAGTTCCTTCATTGCCGGCAAATGCCCCTGTCCTTAAGTGTTGAGCCGGAGCGCCTTGACCCTTCGTGGGCGACCACCGACAATATCTGGAAAAGAAGCCCCCGTGGCCGATCTTAGGAGAAAGTCCCTTGGGAGTTGTCGTTAAGCTTGCCGGCGCGCGCGATCCGAAAGCGAGCCTTGCGCCGCTCGTTGCGCTTGTCGAGGAGGATATGGGCCATGTCAACCGGATCATCCTCGATCGCGCGCGATCCAATGTCGAACTCATCCCCGAGCTGGCCCGGCATCTGATCGATTCCGGCGGCAAGCGCCTGCGCCCCATGCTCACGCTCGCCGCAGCGCGATTGTGCGGCTATGCGGGCGACGGCCATGTGCGGCTCGCGGCGAGCGTCGAGTTCATGCATACCGCCACGCTGCTGCATGACGACGTGGTCGATGAGAGCAATCTCCGCCGGGGCAAGACCGCAGCGCGGCTCCTGTGGGGCAACGAGGCGAGCGTGCTGGTCGGCGACTTCCTGCTCGGCCAGGCCTTCAAGATGATGGTGGACGTGGGCTCGCTCGGCGCGCTGCGCATCCTGTCGGATGCCGCCGCGATCATCGCCGAGGGCGAGGTGATGCAGCTCATCACCGCCAAGAACACCGAGACCACCGAGGATGACTATCTCGCCGTGATCGACGCCAAGACCGCGGCGCTGTTCGCGGCGGCAGCGGAGGTTGGCGCGGTGATCGCAGGCCGGCCGAAATCTGAAGCCGCGGCCTTGCGGTCCTATGGCCGCAATCTCGGGCTTGCCTTCCAGCTGGTCGACGATGCGCTCGACTATTCGGGCGAGCAATCGATGCTCGGCAAGAGCGTGGGCGATGATTTCCGCGAGGGCAAGATCACGCTCCCCGTGGTGCTCGGCTACCGCCGCGGCAATGCGGCCGAGCGGGCCTTCTGGCAGCGGACCCTGCAGGAGGGCAATATCGGCGAGGACGATCTCGCCGAGGCGATGGGCCTGATGAAGCGCCACAATGCGCTGAGCGACACCATGGAGCGGGCGCGCCATTACGGCGCGATTGCCCGCGACGCGCTCGCCATCTTCCCCGACTGCAAGGCCAAGGCGGCCCTGCTCGAGGCCATCGAGTTCTGCGTCGAGCGGCCGTTCTAGCCGGCCAGTCTACGCGGCTGCTCCAAGCGCGCTCGCGGCGATCCACCAATCGGGGTGAGATCGGGCAAGTGCGGCGGCTTCACGCTCGGCCTCATCGGCAGTGGCGAACAAGGCAAAGCAGGTCGGCCCGCTCCCCGAGAGCCTGACGAGGCGGACGCCTTCCACCCCTGCGAGAGCGGCGAGCACCTGCTTGATGGCGGGGGCCAGACGCATGGCCGGCGCCTCCAGATCGTTGCCGCGGCGTGCGAGATAGTCGAGCAGCCACTCCAAGCTTCCGGCGAAGTCGGGTGGTTCCAGTGCATTTGCCGGCGACACCGGTAAAGGCGCAGCGCCGAGCGCGGCATAGACCGCTTCGGTGGCAAGCGGGAGCCCGGGATTGGCGAGAAGCACGCCACAAGGCGGGAAGCCACGCACGCTGCTTACGATCTCCCCGCGCCCGGTCATCAGCGCCGGACGGCTCTTGAGGCAGGCGCTCACGTCGGAGCCGAGCCTCGGCGCAATCAGGGCCAGCTCCGCCTCGGGGAGCGCGCCGTCATTGGCGCTTCCGATCAGCCGTAAAGCCGCAGCCGCGTCGGCAGAGCCGCCGCCGAGGCCCGCAGCGACGGGAAGGACCTTGATCAGAAGGAAGCGGCCGAGTCTAAGCCCGGGATGGGCGGCGCTCGCCGCCTGCGCCGCTTTGACGATGAGATTGTCGCCGCCCAAAGCGCTGGCGAAGGGGCCCTCGACCACGAGCTCAAAAGGGGCGGAAGGATCGAACTCGACGGTGTCGCCGAGCCCCGCGAAAGCGACGAGGCTCTGGAGCTCGTGAAACCCGTCGGCGCGGCGGCCGAGAACCTCAAGCGTGAGATTGAGCTTCGCCCACGCCGTGTCACGGAGCGCCGTCATGCTCCGCTCCCCGGGGATTGGCCAAGGCTCCCGTCCTATTGCTGCGTTTTCTGGCCCGCTTGGGTGGTCCGGTCTTGCGCCGACTTGGTTTCGGCGGTCTCGGTTAGGCCGGACTCGATCTTCTGCTTGAGCGCGACGGTCTGGTCGTCATCAGGCTTCAGCGTGAGAGCCTGCTGCCACTGATATTTCGCCTCGAGCTTCCGCCCCACGCGCCAGTAGGCGTCGCCAAGGTGGTCGTTGATCACGGGATCGTCGGGCTTGAGCTCGACGGCCCGCTCGAGCTGCTCGACGGCGCCCAACAGATTGCCGAGCCTGAAATAGGCCCAGCCGAGGCTGTCGACATAGTAGCCGTCGTCAGGCTTAAGCTTCACCGCCTTGCGGATGTAGTCCATCGCCTGCTTCAGATTGCGGCCCTGATCGATCCAGGAATAGCCGAGATAATTGAGCACGAGGGACTCTTCGGGAGAGAGCTCCAGCGCCTGTTTGAAATCGGCCTCGGCGCCTGGCCAGTCCTTCAGCCGCTCGTTCGACACGCCGCGCGAATAGAACAGCGCCCAATTGTCCTTGCTGGGCTTGCCGATCAGCGCGATGGCGCGGGAATAGTAGTCCTTGGCCTCGCCGTAGCGCTCGTGGGAGCGCAGGATGTTGCCGAGCGCATCGAGAGGACGGACGTCCTTGGAGTCCTGGGCGATCAGCTGCTCGAGCAGCACCTTGGCGTCGTCGACCCGGTCGAGAGAGTTGAGCGCGAAGGCCTTCTGGATCTGGACGTTCAGCCAAAGCGGCGAGTCTTCCGGGACCTGGTCAAAGGCCTCCATCTCGAGATCGTATTTCTTGGCGCCCTCATAGGCCTCGGCAAGCGCCGCATAAGCGAGCGGGAAATCGGGCTTAACGTAAAGGGCGAACTGCAAGAAGATGATGCCCATGTCCAGGCCGCCCTCGCCGGCAAGCGCATCGCCGATGCCGTAGAAGACCTCGGCGAGGCCGTCGGCTGGAGTGACGACGAGGAGCGGCGGGGTCTTCCCGCTTTCGATGTCGGCAAGCAGCGCTTCGGACAAAGGATGGCCGGACGCCTTGGCGATGTGCGTCTTCAGGGTGTCACGGGCGAGCTTGCGGTTGTTGGCGTTCACGGCGTGGCGCGCATAAGCGTCGGCGACCCTGAGCGTGCTCGGATTCTTCTTGAAGGCCTGGGCGAAGGCGAGCCGGGCGATGTCATGCTTGCCGGCGACGTCGGCGATCAGCGCACGGTGATAGCGCTGATAGAACTGGGCCCAGTCCGCATCGCTCAAGCTATCGAGGGTGGCCAGCGCCTCGTCGGGCTTGCCGTCGGCTTCCTGCACCCAGGCGCGGGCAAGCGTCGAGGTCAGATCGGCGATCGGGCCCTGGCGCGCTGCCGACAAATGCGCATCGGCTTCCTTGTAATCGCCGCGCTTGAAAGCATCGCAACCGAGGAGAAACTGCGCGATCCTGTGCGCCGGCTCGACCTTGACCAGCTCATTAGCAAGCTGGATGGCGCGATCCCAGTGGGCGGAGGCCGCCTCAAGCAGGAACGTCTGCTCGAGAATGATCTCGTTGCTCGGATCCCCGGCGAGAGCTTTGGAATAGAAATCGGCGGCGGCAACCGTATCGTGGTCGCCGCGGGCCATGCGGCCCGAAAGATAGTTGCCGAAAAGAGTCCCCGGATCTTCGTCCGGACTGTCCGCCACCACTTCCGAATAGGCCGCGGGAGCCGCGAGAAGCGCCGCAAGGAGAAGAGACCTCCGCGCCCATCTGCGCAGAGCCGCACGATCGACAATCGTCATATGGTTTCGGCTATCACGCCGCCCCGAAAATATTGCGGTTCGTATGATCCCCGCCCAAAGGGTAAGCGGTTTTGGTCGCTAAGCAAACCAAAAGCTTCCTTGGGGCCCAATCGCGGCGCGTTTGTGGCCGGTTTCCGCGACATTAGGCGCCCACTTCACATATTCACGTAATTCGGCCCGTCGCCCCCCTCCGGAGGCACCCAATTAATGTTTTGTGCGGGGTCCTTCACGTCGCAGGTTTTGCAGTGGACGCAATTCTGGGCGTTGATTTGGAAGCGCAGGCGATCGCCTTCGCTCACCACCTCATAGACTTGCGCCGGGCAATAGCGCTGGGCGGGCTCGGCATAGTCCGGGAGATTGTGCTCGATGGGGATCGAGGGATCGGTCAGCCGCAGATGCACCGGCTGGTTCTCGGCGTGATTGGTGCCTGACAGGAACACCGATGAGAGGATGTCGAAGGTGAGCTTCCCGTCGGGCTTCTCGTAGTCGATGGGCTTCGCGTCCTTGGCCTTTTTCAGACCGGCATAGTCCGGCTTCAAATGCTTCAGCGTATGGCGCAAGAAGGGAAAGAGCGTGTTGAGCCACATGTCGATGCCGCCAAGCATCACGCCAGCCCGCGTGCCGAAGCGCGACCAGAGGGGCTTCACGTTGCGGACGCGCTTCAGCTCCTTGGCCATAGAGCTTGCCTCTACGCTCTTCGGGTAGGCTTCGAGCACGTCGCCCGAGCGCCCGGCCTCTATGGCCGAGAATGCGGCTTCCGCGGCCATCATGCCGCTCAGCATGGCGTTGTGGCTGCCCTTGATGCGCGGCACGTTCATGAAGCCCGCCGCGCAGCCGATTAGCGCGCCGCCAGGGAAGGCAAGCCGCGGGATCGCCTGCCAACCGCCTTCGGTGAGCGCCCGGGCGCCATAGGCGATGCGCTTGCCCCCTTCGAGATGGGAGGCGATGCTGGGATGCGTCTTGGCGCGCTGAAATTCCTTGAACGGGTCGATGTAAGGGTTGTCGTAGTCGAGATGGACGACGAAGCCGACCGACACCAGCCGCTCGCCGAAATGGTAGAGAAACGAACCGCCGCCGGTCTTATCGTCGAGCGGCCAGCCCATGGTGTGTTGGACGAGCCCGGGTCTGTGCTTCTCGGCAGGCACCTCCCACAGCTCCTTGAGACCGATGCCGAATTTCTGCGGGCCCGACTCGGCGTCGAGGCCGAGCTTGTTGATCAGCATCTTTGACAGCGAGCCGCGGGCGCCTTCGGCGAACAGCGTATATTTGCCGGTGAGTGCAATACCAGGCGTGTAGCTGTCCTTGTGGCTGCCGTCGCGGGCGACGCCCATATCGCCGGTGATGACGCCCTCGATCGCGCCGTTCGTGCCGAAGATTACATCGGTGACGGCGAAGCCCGGATAGATCTCGACGCCCAAGGCTTCCGCCTGCTCGGCGAGCCAACGCGTGAGGCTGCCGAGGCTGCCGGTATAGTAGCCATGATTGCTCATGAGCGGCGGCATGAAGATGTTCGGCACGCGCACGCCGCCGGTCTTCCAGAGATAGTAGAAGCGGTCCTCGGTGACCGGCGTATTGAGCGGGGAGCCCTGTTCGTGCCAATCGGGCAACAGAAGGTCGAGCGCTACCGGATCGATCACGGCGCCCGACAGGATATGGGCGCCGACCTCTGAGCCCTTCTCAAGGATCACGACGGAGAGGTCCTTGCCCGTCTCGGCGGCAAGCTGCTTCAACCTGATGGCGGCGGCGAGGCCTGCGGGTCCGGCGCCCACGATCACGACGTCGAACTCCATGGTCTCGCGGTCTACTTGATCGTCCAAGCTTCAGGCTCCGTACGGTGTAGAATTGAGAGTCGCGGCGATAGTGGATTGCCCGGTCAAGCCGGACAATGACAAATAGTGGATCGGCAGAGGCATCGCAAATGACGGGATCGCAAGCGGAAGCAGCGGCGCTGCTGGCCTGGTACGAGGCGATGGGCGTCGACGAGGCCATCGGCGAGGCGCCGGTCGACTGCTTTGCCGCCCTTCCGCTTGAGCCATCGGCACCTGAACCCTTGTCCCAACCGAGAGGCGTCGCCAAACCTTCCCGCCCAAGCGGCGTGGCGGCGCGACCTGCTACGCGATCTTCGATCGGCGCAACCCTGGTAGACCGGAGCGCCATCGGTCAGGCCCCGAGCCTCGCCGCGCTCGAGGCCCTGGTCGCTGCGTTCGAGGGCTGCGCCTTAAAGCGCACGGCGAAGAGCCTCTGCTTTGCGCGCGGCAACCCTGAAGCCCGCATCATGCTGATCGGCGAGGCGCCGGGGCGTGACGAGGACCTGCAAGGCAAACCATTCGTCGGCCGCGCCGGGCAGCTGCTCGACCGCATGCTCGCCGCTATCGGGCTTGCCGAGGAGCACGTCTACATCACCAACACCATCTATTGGCGCCCGCCGGGAAACCGCACGCCGACGCCGCAAGAGGTCGAGGCCTGCGCGCCGTTCCTCGCCCGGCAGATCGAGCTGCTTTCCCCGCAGGTCCTGATGCTGCTCGGCGGGGCTGCGGCCAAGAGCATCCTGGGGACGAGCGAGGGCATCATGCGGCTGAGGGGCAAGTGGCTGACCTATCAGTGCGCTGGCCGTTCTGTCGCCACGCTGGCCACGCTCCACCCGGCCTATCTGCTGCGCAACCCGGAAGCCAAGCGCTACGCTTGGCGCGATCTCTTGATGGTGAAGGAAGCGCTGGAGGCCAAATGAACCGCATCGACGAGACCAGGCCCTTCATTCCCGTGCGCATCGCCGTGCTCACGGTCTCAGACACACGCACCCATAAGACCGACAAGTCTGGCCCGCTCCTGGTCAGCATGATCAAAGAGGCCGGCCACGAGCTAGCGGAGCACGCCATCGTCGAGGACAGTGAAAAGGCGATCCGCCGCCAAGTGAAACGCTGGATCAAAGACCCGCAAGTCGATGTGGTGATCACCACCGGCGGCACGGGCTTCGCCGGGCGCGACGTGACGCCCGAGGCGGTGAGGCCGCTGTTCGAGAAAGAGATCGACGGCTTCTCGGCGCTGTTCCACATGCTGAGCTATGCGAAGGTCGGCACCTCGACGGTGCAGTCGCGCGCCTGCGGCGGGCTGGCCGAGGGCACCTATATCTTCTGCGTGCCGGGATCGCCGGGCGCCTGCACTGACGCCTGGAACGGCATCCTCAAAGCTCAGCTCGACAACCGCCACCGGCCTTGCAGCTTCATCGAGATCATGCCGCGGCTGCAAGAGAAGGGAAAGAGGAAGGCCGCGAAGGCCGAGAACGCGGGCTGAGGCGCCCTAAAGCGCACTGGCGCGAGCAAACCCGTTGCTGGCGACGGCGCTTCGCGTCAGAACCCTGGCGGGAGCGCCAACCACGCGGTTGCGCCCGCCGAGCTTGGCGGCGCGGGCGAGAATCTGGTCAACCGTGTCGCCGGGGCCGCCTTCGCCGACGCCTACGCTCCGGGTGAGGTTGATTCGGCCCTTGCCGGTGTCGAACGGCCGCGTGGCGAGCCGCACTCTCAGATCTTCGGCGACCTCGATCGCCAGCGGAAGCGTCCTCTCCTCCAAGAGCAGGGCAAACTCGTCGCCGCCGAGGCGCCCGGTTACAGCCTTCTCCATCCGTGCAGCGCGGGCGCAAGCGCGGATGGCCTCGTCGCCGGTCTCATGGCCGTAGGAATCGTTGATCTGTTTGAAGTTGTCGATGTCGAGGATGATGGCTGACAGGCTTCCGTCAGGCGCGGCAGTGCGCGCGCACGCTTCGGTAGCCTGCTCGAAGAAGCCGCGGCGATTGCACAGGCCGGTTAAGGGATCGGTGATGGCGAGCCGGATCAACTCGCGCTGTATGGAGGCGATGCGCTCAGCGGCGCGCAACCTCGCGTAAAGCTCCTCGGCGAGAGGCGGCTTGCCGATGAAATCGTCGGCGCCTGAGTCGAGGGCCTCGATCAGGCTCCGGTGGTCGTATTGGGTCGACATCATCAAGACGTAGATCGGCCGCTGGTAGGTTGCGAGCAGCCGGGTCTCCCAGCACAGCTCGACACCCGACATGTGCTTGAGCTCAGCGCTCGTGATCAGCGCCTCGATGCAAGGTTCGGCCTTGATGTGAGCGAGCGCTTCGCGCTCATCGGAAAACGGGACGACCTCGTGACCGCGTGCTTCGAGCATGCGGCTGACGATCAATCGCGTCGTGCGGCTCGGATCGACAATGCGAGGCGCATGCAAGGGCCCTTTAGTTCAGAGTTTCAAGCAACTAGCCGAAGCGCCTTAAGTTTAGATTAAAGTCGATGTTAAGCGCGAGAGACCCACTTTGGGCGTGGCGGGGAGATGAGTCGCTCGGCGGAAACGCGTTCCTGATGGTAAGTCTCGGATATGTCTACGTCTCTTAGCGTTGGCGCGAGGACGATGCGCTTTCCGTTGAGATTGGCGAGCGTATCGGCAAGGGCTTGTGGGCTCGACCAGCGCACTCTGGCAAAGGGCGCGAGCACAATTGGGCTCCGTCTCAGGCCAATGAGCCAGTAGCCTCCATCGGCGGCCGGTCCGAGCACCGCGTCGGCACGCGCCAGCAGCCTGAAAGCTTCAGCGACATGATCGGGGCGGATCGCCGGAATGTCGCTGCCGACGATGACGACGGGCCCCGGCGGTAGGCGCTCGAAGAGACGCTGCATGCGTCGCCCGAGATCGCCGCTCCCTTGCGGCACACGGCCAATCTTTCGCGGCGAAGGCCAGAGCCTCGCGGCAACGTCCTGGTCGGGAGTGACAGCAAGCACCGCGCGCCAGCGCGGGTCGGAGGCAAGTCGCAAGACAGCGTGAGACAGACAGCTGCGATAGAAGCGGATGGCTGCGACATCGCCGATCTCGCGTCCGAGCCGCCGCTTGGCAAGGCCCGCAACCGGGCTCCTGGCCAGGATGACAAGGCGCAGGGCAAAGGAGACGCGGCGCGGGCCGACCGCGACCCGACTAGCCATAGAGGCGCACGAGCACCCGCGGCGGCACGTGAAGGTAATAGAGCAGGATGCAGCCGAGATTGCGCAAGCCCCGCGCGAGATAGCCTTCATGCCGATAACGCTCCCCGCTCGTCACCGCGCGCGCGTCGAGCATCACGAGCTCGCCCCGCCTGAGCCGCCGCACGAGATCGACGTCCTCCATGAGGGGCAGCGGCCGGAAACCTCCAAGCCGGTTATAGAAGTGTCGCGAGATGAGGAGACCCTGATCGCCGTAAGGCAATGCGAGCAGGAGGCAGCGCAAGGCCACCATCTTCTCGACGAGGCGCGGCATGAGGCCGTCGTCGTCGAGAGCAAAGCGGAAGGAGGCCGCAGCCTGCTTGCGCCTCCCGCTCTCGACCCGCTCGATGAAGCTTTGCGCCTCATCGGCCCAGCCCGGCTCGAGCACAGTGTCGGCATGCAGGAAGAGCAGCCAATTGCCGCGCGCTTGCGCGGCGCCCGCGTCGAGCTGCCCCCCCCGCCCGCGCGGGGCCTCGATCAGATGCGTGCCGGCAGCTTCGGCGATGATGCAAGTCTCGTCGGTCGAGCCGCCGTCGACAAGGATCGCTTCCTGCACCACGCCGTCCACCATGGCCTGCACGAGCGCCGTGAGGGTCGCCGCAAGCGTCCGCTCGGCATTCAAGGTCGGGATGATCACCGAAATCATGGGGCGGACTATAGCGTTTGCCCTCGAGCGGCAATCGCGACATGGCAGCACTCCGCATATGTTCTTGATTTGTTCACAGGGCTTAACTATATAAAGCCCATGACCGTCGCCTTGAGAAAACCCCACGAATTGGAGAGCGCCCCGCTCGAGGCTGCGGGCGTGGCGGCCGGTCGCCGACATGGCAGGGGGGCCCAGACCAACCGCTCTGGCCGCTACGAGCCCATCGCCTACGAGCCCACCGACGACGGCTGGGAGTCGCTTGCCGAGATCGAGGCGCTTGCCACCGAGGTGCAAGAGGTCCCGGCGCGGCGCATCATTACTAGGAACTTGTCCCCCGATATCGGCTTCGACCGCTCGATCAACCCATATCGGGGGTGCGAGCATGGGTGCATCTACTGCTTCGCGCGGCCGACCCATGCCTTTCTCGGGCTGTCACCGGGGCTCGACTTCGAGACCAAGTTGTTCGCCAAGACCAATGCCGGGCAGGCGCTCGAGCGCGAGCTCGCCGAACCGAGCTATAAAGTCCGCACCATCGCCATCGGCACCAATACCGATCCCTATCAGCCGATCGAGCGGCGCTACCGCATCATGCGCCGCATCCTCGAAGTCCTGAACGCGGCCAGCCATCCCGTCGGCATCGTCACCAAGTCGGCGCTCGTGTTGCGCGACCTCGACCTGCTTTCCTCGATGGCGAAGCGCGGTCTCGTCAAGGTGGCTCTCTCGGTCACCACGCTCGACCGCAAGCTCGCCCGCGCCATGGAGCCAAGGGCGAGCACCCCCGATAAGCGGCTCGAGACGCTTGAGCGGCTTGTCGGTGCCGGTGTGCCGGCCTCGGTCATGGTGGCGCCAGTCATCCCCGGGCTCACCGACATGGAGATGGAACGCATACTCGAACGTGCGTCTTCGGCCGGCGTGACGCAGGCGGGCTATGTCCTGTTGCGGCTGCCGCTCGAGATCGGCGATCTCTTCACCGAATGGCTCATGGCCAATTGCCCCGACCGCGCCAAACGCGTGTTGTCGCTGATGCGCTCGACGCGGGGCGGCAAGCTCTATGATGCGAAATGGGGCGAGCGCATGGTCGGCGACGGGCCCTATGCCTGGATGATCGGCCGCAGGTTCGAGGTCGCCGCCGAGCGCCTCGGCCTGAACAAAAGCTCGGTCGAGCTCCGCACCGATCTCTTCACCCCTCCCACCCTTCCCGGCCAGCAGCTCAAGCTGTTCTAGGCAAGAAACTAGCTTCGGCTGTTGGACACCGCGGGCCCATTTTAGCCACTGCGGCAAGTAATCTCATGCCTTCTCGATAGCCCTTGCGCCAGGTATATGGGCGGCGAGAAGCCGAAGGGCGCGGTGAGGGAGCGAACATGGCAGCCGTTTCCAATCATCATGCGACCAAGGTCCCAGCGGTCACGCTTGGCTTCTGGATCATCAAAATCCTCGCAACTACGTTAGGCGAAACGGGCGGCGACACCTTCAGCATGACAATGGACCTTGGCTACCTTGTCAGCATGGCGATTTTCTCTCCGCCTTGTTGCTCCTGGTCGCCATCCAGATCGCCACGAGGAAATTTCACCCTTTGTTGTATTGGGCTGTGATTGTCGCCTCCACGACCGCTGGCACTACGATGGCCGACTTTGCCACCCGCTCTTTGGGTATCGGCTATGTAGAGGCTCATTGATCCTATTCGCCTGCCTTATGGCGGTGCTTGGCCCCTGGTATTGGTCGCTCGGTTCAATTTCGGTGGAGACCGTCAGCACACCAAGAGTGGAAGCCTTCTACTGGGCGGCAATCACCTTCTCACAAACGTTGGGAACGGCTCTCGGAGATTGGCTCGCCGATACGGGCCTTGGATATGAGGGAGGAGCGCTCGTGTTCGGGTGCGGATTGGCGGCGCTGGGGGCGGCTTATTTCTGGACCGACATATCGCGCGCGCTCCTTTTTTGGGACGCCTTCATTCTCACCCGGCCGCTCGGAGCCACTGTCGGCGATTTTATCGACAAGCCCTTGGACCACGGTGGCCTCGCCTTGAGTCGTCCCCTCGCCTCTGCCGTCGTTGCGGCTCTGATGATCAGTTTGCATACTCCTCCTGCCGCAAGCAGGCAGTCACCGGCAGCACGCTTAGTGGTGAGCGTTGCCAGCAGTTCGGCTCCTTGCCTTGCGGGCAAAACTCGCATTGTTTTCCACAAGACCGAGGCCGGCTCCGGGTCGCGAGTTGCCAAGCCCGCACGGTTTGCGCGAAAGTCCCTGGGTCATGGGATTCGCGGCCCGATCCTTGCCCGTCCAGCGCTCGCCCTCCTTCGACCTCGAAGCGGCGCTAATGGACCAATATCGCGGCCCTGTGGCCGGCATCGACGAGGCCGGCCGCGGCCCTTGGGCCGGACCCGTCGTGGTCGCAGCGGTGATCCTCAATCCTGACCGCATCCCCGGGGGTATCAACGACTCAAAACTCATGACGCCTGAGGCGCGCGAGGACCGCTATGCCGAAATCGTGGCCACAGCTTGCGTGTCGGTGGTCATCGGCCCGGTGAGGCGCATCGACCGCGACAATATCCTCCAGGCGAGCCTGTGGGGAATGCGGGTGGCCTATCGCGGGCTTGCCGTGCCGGCAGGGGCTGTTCTGATCGACGGCAATATCATTCCCCGCCGCTTCCCTTGCCAAGCGCGCGCTATCGTTGGCGGCGATGGCCTGTCGCTTTCGGTAGCGGCAGCTTCGATCGTCGCCAAGGTCACCCGCGACCGGTTGATGGTGAAGCTCTCTCGCCGCTACCGCCGTTATGGCTGGGAGAGAAACAAGGGCTACGGCACGCCGGAGCACGCGGCGGCCATCAAGAAGCACGGCGTGTGCACCCATCACCGCCGCTCCTTCAGCCCCATCGAGGAAGCGCTCCGGCTGCTCAATGAGCAGAGCGCAGACGTCGTTCCGCCGTCGCAAGAATTCTAGCCCGGGATCCATTCGGCGATGCGCTGGGCGATT